>JABWAJ010000487.1 GCA_013361075.1 Saprospiraceae bacterium
CATTGGATTAAGTAAACCAAACGCGGCAAGAGGAATTCCTATCATATTATAAATAAAAGCCCAGAAAAGGTTTTGGCGGATGGTTTGTACCGTTTTGGCGCTAATGTTCAGCGCTCTGGAAAGCCGATGGATATTGCCGTTCATCAGAACAACCTGTGCAGATTGAATGGCGACCTGCGAGGCATTGCTGAGGGAAATGCCTACTGTTGCTTTTGCCAGGGCAGGAGCGTCATTGATGCCATCGCCAATCATAGCTGTTGGTGCTTCTTTGGAAAGAGCGCCGATCAGCTCCAGTTTTTGCCGGGGCAATTGCGCTGCATAAAATTGCTGAATCCCCAAACGATGCGACATGGCTTCCACTTTTTCCAGCTTATCCCCGCTTAGTAAGATTGTTTTTTTTCCGGAAGCATGGAGCCATCGGATCAATTGTGCCGTCTCAGGTTTCAGGTCGTCTTCGATTTCCACTACAGCAATCAGGTGGTTGTTTTCCAGCAGGTAAACTGCTCCTTTTTCAGTAGCTAAGGAGGGATCGGGCAACATTTGGGCAGAGCCAAGTTTGTAAACGCAGCCATTCCTGTCAGAGGCGACGATGCCTATCCCTTTTTCTTCAGTAATGGTCAATTCCCCGGGATCAAATGATCCGGCTTCTGTGTTCCGCGCGGTTTCTCTGACCAGTGCTTTTGCGATGGGGTGCGAAGAATGTTGTTCCATTGTGTGAATCAATGCAAGTACTTTGGGTTTATCAGCGGCGTCACAATGGATGTTTTGAATTTTAAAATCACCAGTTGTCAGCGTTCCCGTTTTATCAAACACAAAATTGCGGATGCGAGAAAGGGTTTCCAGGGTTTGGCCGCCTTTGATCAGGATGCCATTCCTGGCCATCAGCCCAACGCCTACCATAACGGCAGTTGGAGTTGCAAGGCCCATAGCACAGGGGCACGAAATAACCAGAACAGCAATAGCATTGAGCAGGGCGTCCCGAAATTCAAGGCCGAAGGCAAAATAGGCCAGAAAAAAGGTCGTCAAAGAAATACCGACTACCGCCGGAACAAAAATAGCGCTGATGCGGTCTGCCAGTCTCTGAATGTCCGGTTTGTCACGCTGGGCCGTTTTTACCAATTCGATCATTTGGCTCAGCACCGTGTCTTTACCTACTGCCAATACCGTGACCTTGATGTTTCCGGACAACAACAACGCACCACCTGTGACCAGGTCTCCGACTTGCTTGTCTATGGGTTCGCTTTCACCGGTTAGCATGGATTCATCCACAGAAGCTGTTCCGCTATGGATACGGCCATCTGCAGGAATGGTATCACCGTCGTTGACCTGCAGCAGGTCTCCTTTTCGGATTTCTTCGTAGTCGAGCGTAACAATAGTCCCGGAAGGCATTATTTTTTTAGCCTTCCGGGGCTGAAGCCGGCTCAGTTCACCAATGGCCGTTGTGGTCTGAGCCACCGCGCGCTTTTCCAGCCAGTTTCCAACCAGCACCAGGGTAATAATGCTGGCCGCAGTTTCATAAAAGATATACTGCCCGTCACCCATCAGGGTGCCGATCAGGCTGTACAAGAAAGCAGCCGTACTGCCCAAAAAAATCAGGACGTCCATATTAGGTACCCCGGATCGCAGAGACAACCATGCGCTTTTCCCAAAATGAGCAACCCCAATGGCAAATACCGGCAAACAGAGCAGCAATTGTGC
The DNA here is from genome assembly GCA_013361075.1 of Saprospiraceae bacterium. GTDB lineage: Bacteria > Bacteroidota > Bacteroidia > Chitinophagales > Saprospiraceae > JABWAJ01. The sequence goes on from JABWAJ010000487.1 coordinate 1,699, forward strand.
TTCAAAATTGTGCATTAAACTGAAATGCACACCAAGAGACATCAAAACATGACCGAGCAATAAAGGCAGTGTAAATAACACACTGAGCAATAGTTTGCGCTCCAGCGACCACCAGGGATCCTTTGTTTCCGGTTCAACTACCGTATAACCAAGTTTATGGATTCCCGTTTTTACGGCCTCTATGGTTATTTTAGCTTCATCCTGCCTGAAACGAACCTCTTTGGTCTGAAAGTTGACAAAAACATCTTCCAGTCCTTTGCGTTCCAAAAAACGGGAAATGCTGGTTGCACAGTTGTTGCAATCCATGCCTTCTACCGTTAGCTCGATCATTTCACCTGACTTCATACCATAGCCTGTTCATACCGGCGGGATACTTCCTCCCAATTGACTACATTCCAGAAAGCAGCAATGTAATCGGCCCTGCGGTTCTGGTACTTGAGGTAGTAAGCATGCTCCCAGACATCCAGGCCCAGAATTGGCGTACCGACCTGCTTTTTTACAATTTTTGTCATCAAAGGATTGTCCTGATTGGCAGTAGAGGTAAGGAAGAGGCCTTTTTTCTTATCCACTACAAGCCAGGCCCAGCCGGAACCAAACCGCGAGGTCCCCTCTTTGCCGAAGAGTTCTTTAAATTTATCGAATGAACCGAACTTTGCATTGATGGCATCTGCTAATTTTCCGGAAGGTTGCCCGCCTCCTTTGGCTGCAAGCAATTGCCAAAACATGGTATGGTTGTAATGACCGCCGCCATTGTTGCGAATGGCAGGAAATTTATCGGTTACCTTGGCCAGGATTTCTTCAATTTCCATGGTCGCGTAAGGGGTGTTTTTAATGGCGTCGTTGAGGTTGCGGACATAAGCTGCGTGGTGTTTGCCGTGGTGGATCTCCATGGTTTGTTTGTCAAAATGAGGTTCCAATGCATCTGTGGCATAACCCAATTTTGGCAATTCAAAATCGCCGCTCCGAAAAGTAGTCGCTTCAACTGGTTCATCATTAGCCGCCGAAAGCCGGAAAGGATTAGCAATTCCGGCCAATCCAAACAGGCCGGCGGCTCTCAGGAAATCTCTCTTTTTCATATTGCTGTGTTTTAGTATTGAAACAACGTTTGAATAAAAAAGTATGCAGATATGGCTGCTTATTTGACCACAATCATGAGGATTTGTCCGGAAACTTAATTATTCCAGTTTAAGCACGCGTTCTCTGAACAACAGGTTGCCTTCAGACCACAATTGCAACAAATAAGCGCCGGAAGGATGGGGCCTCAAGTCAATTGAACGGGATTCCCGATGCGTCGCTGCCGGATTTTGTTCCCAAACGACCCTTCCATAGGCATCAAGGAGTTTCCAACTGACTGCCGCAGCCCGATCCAGTTCAAATTCTACCTGCAGGCCTCCCTTTGTTGGGTTCGGGAATATCCTCATTTGCCTGAGTTTTGGTATTTCTTCCACATCGTTGATGAGGAGAGAGGCCGTACCTGTGCAATCCGAAGCATCCGTTACTGTCACGGCATAAAAGCCAGACAACAGGACTTCTATCTGGCTGGTCATGGCATTGGTATTCCACAGGTAGGCATAATCCGGAGTGCCCCCGGTGGCAATGGCCGTTGCAGTAATCGGCTGGTCAGACAATGCAGGTTCTATGTCCACTTCAAGGGTATCGGGGGCTGTCAGCATCAAATTAAAAAACCGCACACAGCCTCCGGCATCCTGTAAGATGAGCCGGTAATCGCCCCCGGAAATACCAGAAAGCACCGGGCCTGTCTCTCCGGGCAAGTTGATGCCATTTTGCTGCCAGGTATAAGTGTATGGCGGGACACCTCCGCTTGCTGTCGTGACAATGGCCCCGTCAGTTGAATTGTAGCAGGAGGGTGGCACAAGTTGGGCATTGGGAAGCAGGTGTTGAGCAGGTTGTGTGACGGTAATTCCGGGGATAATGGACCGACAGGTATCCGCGTCGGTGATGGTCACCTCATAGGTCCCCGCCGGGATATTGACGAGGTCTTCGGTAACCATGCCATTGTTCCAGACATACGAAAACGGGGGAATTCCTCCGGATAAACTGATGTCAATAGCCCCGGTCGCGTCTCCACGGCACCGTACATGCTGGATGATCGTCAAGGAATCTATCAGTTGGATGACCGTATTGCCACTATTGGTTACTGTATTTTCCAGTGATATTTCGCAGCCATTGGCATCGGTTACCAAAACTGTATATAGCCCCGCCGGAATAAACAGCAGGTCTTCCGCTATAGAAATTAGTTGCCCGTCTTCATTGAACCACTGGTAGTTGTAGGGGCCAATCCCTCCACTTGCTGTGATGTAAACACCCCCGTCGCTGCCTCCAAAACAATTGACAATGGAAATGTTGTCCCGCTCTACAGCCAACGGATCGGGTTGAGTCGGATACTGGCTGGCAGAAGACACAACACACCCGGTATTCAAATCGGTGACAGTAACGCTGTATTCAGGGCTGTGGAGCAACTGCCCGACAGTAACACTTTCTGCATCAGTAACTTCAATGTAAGTTGGCGTAAAATGGTACAGGTAAAATCCTCCCCCACCGGAAATAGTTGCGGTCATGGATGCATCACTACCGTTGTAACAACTCACTGCGGATACGGTAAAGGTTTCCAAAGACAGAGGTGGAACACGTTCCGGGATTTTCACTGTGGTGGAGTAGATTTCACAGCCCTTAGCGTCGGTAACGGTGAGCTGGTAGTCCCCCGGAGCTGCATCAGCAATGACCGGGGTAACCGCTCCATTGCTCCATAAATAGTCATAAGGAGGTGTTCCACTGCTTGCAG
>JABWAJ010000488.1 GCA_013361075.1 Saprospiraceae bacterium
CTACCAAACCACTTTCCAAACCTGGGACAAACTCGCAGCAGCTTATCAGGACAAATTCATGGACCTGGATTTGTATGATGACACTTACGACTTGTTTTGCCAATTCGTTGAAAAACAAAACCCTGCCGTTTTTGAAATCGGCTGCGGTCCCGGCAATGTCACCCGGTACCTCCTGAACAAAAGGCCTGATTTTAAGATCCATGCGACGGATGTAGCGCCCAGCATGGTTGAACTGGCACAGAAGAACAACCCAACAGCACATTGCTCTGTTATGGATTGCCGGGAAATAAATACCCTTGCTTCCAGATTTGATGGCATCCTGTGCGGATTTTGCATGCCTTACCTGTCTAAAGAGGATTGCGAAAAGCTCATCGAAGATTGCGGCGGGCTATTAAACAGCGGTGGGATACTTTATTTCAGCGCCATTGAAGACGACTACCAAAAGTCAGGGTTTGAAACCAGCAGCGATGGGCAGCATACCATGTATGTTTACTACCACCAGGCCGATTATCTGAAAAAAGCCTTAGAAAAAAGCTACTTTGAAGTAGTAGCCGAAGAGCGCAAAACTTATTCCAAAAACAATGGAACAAGCTCCACGCATTTGATTATCATCGCAAAACAAAAGCACACCTGACCATGACAGCAGAAAGCGATTACATTGCAATCAACAAACACTCCTGGAATAACCGAACCGACGTGCATTTGAAATCGGATTTTTACGACGTACCCGGGTTTCTAACAGGAAAATCCTCGCTAAATTCAATCGAACTGGATTTGCTTGGAGACGTCAAAGGCAAATCCATTCTGCACCTGCAATGCCATTTCGGTCAGGATACCATTTCACTGGCGCGAATGGGTGCAAAAGCCACGGGGATTGATTTAGCTGACAAGGCGATTGAAAGCGCCAAACAGCTGGCCACACAAACCGGGGTAGCAGCTTCGTTCATTTGTTGCAACGTCTACGACCTGCCCAATTATCTGGACCAGCAATTTGACCTTGTTTTCACCAGTTATGGCACCATCACCTGGTTGCCGGACCTCGACAAATGGGCCAAAATCATTGCTCGTTTTTTAAAACCCGGCGGCAAATTCATCTTCGTTGAGTTTCATCCGGTGGTCTGGATGTTTGACGATGATTTTGAAAAAGTAGGGTATAACTATTTTAATGCAGGCCCTATTGTGGAAACCGAATCCGGAACCTATGCTGATAAAAGCGCCAATATTGTACAGGAATCTGTCTGCTGGAATCATGGCACAAGCGAAGTTTTGAACAGCCTGATTTCAAACGGGCTTGAAATCAATTCTTTCAACGAATATGATTATTCGCCTTACAATTGTTTCCGGAAAACCATTGAGTTTGAACCCCGTAAATACAGGATCGAACATTTGGGCAACAACATTCCCATGGTTTTTTCGGTTGTCGCCACAAAGAAGCCATAGTTGACCACAATCATCCCCTTTCCTGACAAATATCATTGACCGACAAAAGTGGCAGATCGAATTTTGCTGAAAATTGATCTATGCCCTTATACCATACCTTAGGAATTGTACCGGAAAAAAGACACATCGTAGCAAGGCAACCCAACGGGCAACTGTATCAGGAAGAACTGGTAGGCACTCAGGGCTTTTCGGGAATGTCGTCGCTGGTCTATCACCTGTACCCGCCAACCCGCGTCAGGCAAAAAGACAAGCCATATTCCGCGATTCCAAAAATCGCCATTGAAAACGGGCTGGATGCACTCAGTTTTCAGGGGTTTGAGATTCAGCCCGAGCAGGATTATCTCAAAAGCAGGAAAACCCTGTTTGTCAATGCGCACCTCCACATCGGATTGGCCGCCCCGCAACAATCAACTCCATATTTTTACAAAAATGCCGATGCCGATGAATTGATTTTTGTACACCAGGGCAGTGGCCGGTTATTGACAATGTACGGCGAACTGAGTTTCTCCTATGGCGACTACATTGTCATTCCGAGGGGTACGGTTTACCAGGTAGCATTCGATACCAACGATAACCGATGGCTCTATGTCGAGTCATTTGAGCCCATTTTTACCCCAAAAAGATACCGCAACGAATTCGGGCAATTGCTCGAACATTCGCCGTTTTGTGAAAGAGACATCCGGCGCCCCAAAAACCTGCAGACCTTTGACGAAGCTGGCGAATTTGACATCCTCATCAAAAAGAAGGGATATATTTTCCCGTATGTATATGCCAACCACCCGTTCGACGTGGCGGGTTGGGATGGCTACCACTATCCCTACATTTTTTCCATCTTCAATTTTGAACCGATTACCGGCCGCATTCACATGCCCCCGCCCATCCACCAAACTTTTGAAAGCCGGAATTTTGTGATTTGTTCGTTCGTGCCCCGCTTGTATGACTACCACCCGCAGGCCATTCCGGCTCCTTACCACCACAGCAATATAGACAGTGACGAGCTGCTCTATTATGTAGATGGTGATTTCATGAGCAGGAACAACATCCAAAAAGGGCAAATTACCCTGCACCCGGGCGGAATTCCACACGGGCCGCATCCGGGTGCCATCGAGCGCAGCATCGGCAAAAAAGAAACCCGGGAACTGGCGGTGATGATTGACCCGTTCAACCCCGTGATGATTACAGAAGACGCGATGAACATCTCCGTGAAGGATTACTATAAGTCCTGGCTGGAATAAACTTTTGATCACCAAATTATACAAAAACCATTTCCCATGGTAGCAGATTTGACAGGCGCCAAAAATTTTAATTATTCTGAAACCCAAAAGATATTCGAAGCCGCACAGGATTTTTTGCCCATCAACGGCACGGATTATGTCGAGTTGTATGTTGGCAATGCCAAGCAGGCTGCCCATTATTACAAAACGGCTTTCGGGTTTCAGGATTTGGCTTATTCCGGGCTTGAAACGGGTTCCAGAGACAAAACTTCCTACGTTTTAACCCAGGGCAAAATCCGCCTTGTGCTGACGACGCCTTTTGATGCCACCAGCGACATTGCGGCACACCTGACCAAACACGGGGATGGCGTAAAGGTCATTGCGCTGTGGGTAGACGATGCCTACGCTGCTTTTGAAACCACTGTTTCGAGGGGGGCTGTGCCTTACCTTTATCCGGAAACCTTGTCCGACCAGGATGGTGAGGTTCGCCGCTCCGGCATTCACACTTATGGAGATACAGTTCACATTTTTATAGAGCGAAAAAACTACCACGGGCTCTTCCTTCCTGGTTTTGAGGCCCTGAAAACAGAGTATCATCCCATTCCGACCGGTTTAAAATACATTGACCACATGGTCGGTAATGTGGAGTTAGGAGGCATGAACAAATGGGCCGATTTTTATGCCCGGGTCATGGGGTTTGCCAATTTGATCACCTTTGATGACAAAGATATTTCTACAGACTACACCGCGCTGATGAGTAAGGTCATGTCAAACGGGAATGGATACATCAAATTTCCGATCAATGAGCCGGCTATGGGGAAGAAAAAATCGCAGATTGAAGAGTACCTCGATTTTTACAACGGTCCCGGCTGCCAGCATATCGCAGTGGCTACAGATGACATTGTTTTTACGATTTCTGAAATGCGAAAGCGGGGTGTAGAGTTTCTTTATGTTCCGGGTTCTTACTATGACACTGTGGGCGAGCGGGTAGGCATCATCGAAGAGGACCTCGAAACGCTGAAAAAATGGGGCATCATGGTAGATCGGGACGAAGAAGGTTACCTCCTGCAAATCTTTACAAAACCGGTGGAAGACCGCCCTACCCTGTTCTTCGAAATCATTCAGCGCAAAGGCGCAAAATCGTTTGGCAAAGGCAATTTCAAGGCTTTGTTTGAAAGTATAGAAGCCGAGCAGGCCCGAAGAGGGACCTTGTAGAACTGGTAAGTGCACCCTTTTTGCGAAACTTGAAACACCATCAAAAATGGAAGTATCCGTCATAGAATCTGATTTTCAGCACAAAATTGATCAGGATTTAAAAATCGAGCCTAAAGACACCATGCCGGATAGATACCGGGCCCACCTGATCCGCCAGATTTCACAGCACGCCCATTCGGAAGTCATTGGTATGCAGCCTGAAGGCAATTGGATTACCCGGGCACCCAGTCTGAGGGCCAAGCAAATTTTGCTGGCCAAAATTCAGGACGAAGGCGGCCACGGTTTGTACTTATACAGTGCTGCTGAAACCCTGGGGATTTCCCGGGAAGAAATGATTGAGCAGTTGCAATCCGGTAAAGCCAAATACTCCAATATTTTTAATTACCCGGCACTCACCTGGGCCGATATCGGCGCAATAGGCTGGTTGGTAGATGGTGCAGCAATTGTCAACCAGGTTGCCCTGCAACGTACTTCCTACGGGCCTTACGCAAGGGCCATGTTCCGCATTTGTAAAGAAGAAAGCTTTCATCAGCGCCAAGGCTATGAAATCATGGCCAATATGATGAAAGGTACGCCGGAACAACGCGAAATGGCTCAGGACGCCATGAACCGCTGGTGGTGGCCTGCCCT
>JABWAJ010000489.1 GCA_013361075.1 Saprospiraceae bacterium
GGCAAAGTTATTGACACCATTGAAACGGGTTACCTGCTCAAAGACAAAATCATCCGCTACGCAAAAGTAGTAGTAGGCAAATAAGCGACTGATGGCAAAAAGAGATTATTACGAGGTGCTGGGCGTAAACAGAAACGCAAGCGCCGATGAAATTAAAAAAGCATACCGCAAGCAGGCCTTGGAACACCATCCCGACCGCAACCCCCATAATAAAGCGGCAGAGGATAAATTCAAAGAGGCTGCTGAAGCGTATGAAGTGTTGAGCGACGCTGACAAAAAAGCCCGCTACGATCGCTACGGGCATGCGGGGGTAAGCGATCAGGGCGGCGGCGGATTCAGCGGCGGTGGCGGCATGACAATGGAAGACATCCTGCGCCAGTTCGGGGGTATGTTTGGTGATACCGGCGGGTTTGGGGACGATCCTTTTGGCAGGTCAGGAGGAAGCCAGCGCCCATCTGGCGGGCAACGTGGTTCCAACCTGCGCATCAAAGTAAGCTTGTCGCTGGAAGAAATTGCCAGCGGTGTTACCAAAAAAATAAAAGTCAGAAAACACGTTACCTGCAACGTTTGCAACGGTAGCGGGGCAAAAGACAGCAACTCGGTCAAAACTTGTGGTACGTGCCGCGGTTCGGGCTATGTGCGCCAGGTGCGCAATACTTTTTTGGGCCAAATGCAAACCACCTCACCCTGTCCGACCTGTAGTGGAACGGGCACAGTGATTTCTGCTTTTTGTGGCAATTGCAAAGGCGACGGCCGCATGTATGCCGAAGAAACCATAGACATTGACATTCCGGCAGGCGTAGAAGAAAACATGCAGCTGTCCATGCGGGGCAAAGGAAATGCGGGCGTCAAGGGCGGCCCTGCCGGCGATTTGCTGATCAGCATCGAAGAGTTGAAGCACGAATCGCTCCAACGCGACGGCATGAACCTGATTTACGATCTCTATGTCAACTTTGCCGATGCTGCTCTGGGCACCTCCATCGAAGTACCGACGATCGAAGGGCGCGTTAAAATCAAGATTCCTTCGGGCACTCAATCCGGCAAAATGTTCCGCCTGAAAGACAAAGGGTTGCCTTCGGTACAAAGCCATGGCCGCGGCGACCAAATCGTTCACGTTAACGTCTGGACGCCGAAAAAACTGAACGACGAAGAGAAACGACTGCTGGAAAAACTGCGCGAAATGCCCAACTTGCAACCACAACCGGGCAAGGATGATCGTGGTTTTTTTGACAGAATGAAGGATTACTTTAAATAAATGGGCAAAGAAAAAAAGGCAAATTGGCAAAAGGCAAATTGGCAAACTTTCAAAACACAATTTGCCTTTTGCCAACTTGCGAGTTTTGCCCTTGCCCTTTCACAAAATCAAAACGCCTTCCAATGAATAAATTCCTCTTTGCAGTCTTTGCTGCCACCCTGCTTTACGGCTACGGTCCAAACTACCTGCTGGAAGGCAAACACGAGTTCCCCGACGCACAATGGGCCTATGCCGATTCCATGCGTTTTGAATTCGATGTAGAAGATACCACCCGCATTTACAACCTCTACGCTGAGTTGGCCCACAGCACCGATTATGGTTTCCAAAACCTTTATACCCGCATTCATACCCTCATGCCCTCCGGCCAGCGCCTGACCAAAATGGTTTCGCTGGAGCTAACCGACAAGATGGGGCTTTGGACCGGTGACTGCAACAGCAAAACCTGCCACATTCAATTACCCATCCAGGAAGACCTTTATTTCAATCAGACAGGCCATTACACCATTGTAGTGGAACAATTCATGCGCCAGGATCAATTGCCAGGGTTAGATGAATTTTCGTTGTTGATTGAGGAGACGGACAGACAAAGGAAGTAGCCGAAATGCATAACTATTCTTATAACCGCAATTTGTAAAAAAAAGAAGCCCATAACTGGGAATATTACGCTGATTCTAAACAACATATGCTCAAACAGATTCGATACAATCAGCTAAAAGAAAAGGCCTCGCCGAATGAAGAAGAAATAGCGGAAATGATGCGGATGCAAATCCTTGCATTGCTGGAACATCACAAGGATGTTCTGTCTGAAGACCACTTAAAAAAGGTATTTCACGATTGGTCACAGCATCCAAAAGATCACAACAAATTAATACGGTTCATTTTATTTAATTTTAAAAAAATAAAAAAGACCAACCCATCGTCAATTTTTTTCCTTTATTCGTATGCCAATAAACTTCCATACAGGAATTTACAAACCGCACAATCATCGCGCTGATATTTCCAAGCCGAATTATATACGACTAAATCGCCTGTTTGCCAAGAGGTGGTGGAGTTACTTATGGCCTTGACTCGGCATAGTCACCTGTTTTACGGCAGTGCTTCGGCTTCGTGTTCAACGACTTGCATCAGCTTCCTTTTTTTTTCATATCTTGGGCAAACTCTAAATTAGTTTTGCCATGACTCCCGACATTGCCATCGTCCTCTCCATTATTTTTGTAGCTGTTGTTTTGTTCATCTGGGAGCGATTTTCGGTGGATACGGTCTCTATTTTGGTCATGATCGCCCTGATGGCAACAGGCATTCTTACACCCGAAGAAGGTTTTGCCGGATTCAACAACTCCGCCACGCTGACTGTAGGTGCCATGTTCGTCATCAGCGCAGCTGTATTCAAAAGCGGCATCATGAACAACGTGAGCCGGATACTCACCAAAGCCGGGCGCACCAATTTTAGCCTTTGCCTGTTGTTCATTATGCTCATTTCAGGGGGAATCTCTGCTTTCATCAACGATACGGCCGTAGTAGCCCTGTTGATGCCGGTAGTCATTCAGGTGGCGAAAAATGCCAGTATCAGTCCCTCCAAACTTCTGATGCCGCTGTCGTTTGGCGCATTGCTCGGCGGTGTTTGTACCCTGATCGGGACCTCCACCAATATTCTGGTAAGCGGCATTGCTGAAAAACAGGGGCTACCAGCATTTGGCATGTTTGAAATGGCACCGGCGGGCCTTTGCTTTTTAGCAGCCGGAACCATTTACATCCTCGTAGCCGGCCAATTTTTATTGCCCAGCCGCAAAGCCAATATTGACCCAGCTGACGATTTTGAAATGGGGAAATACTTAGCAGAAATCATACTGCTTACCAATTCCAAATCGGCGGGAAAAACCATCGAAACCTGCCCGTTGACCAAAGATTTTGACATTGAAATCCTGCAGGTAACCCGCGAAGACGGTGTGGTTGAATTCCCAAGACCCAGCACCCTCCTGAAAGCCGGTGATTTGTTGAAAGTTCGTTGTAATATTGACAAACTCAAACAATTAGCCGTTCGGGTAGGCATCCAGGTCAAAGGCGATACCCTGCACGAAACCACTAAAAACCTGGCACTGTACGAAACTTTAGTCACGCCCGATTCTGAATTTATTGACCACTCCTTAGCAGAGCTGGAGTTCAAACAAACCTATACCGGAGCCAGTGTGCTGGCCATCCGGAGCCACGGGAACATCATCCACGAAAAGATAGCCCACACCCCGCTTAAATCGGGCGACATCCTGCTCATGCGCTCAGACAAACAGGCCATTCACCTGTTGAGCCAAAGCAAAAACCTGCTCATTCTCAACGAGTTTGAACAAAAAAAAACCAATCTTAAAAAAGTCATTGCTACTTTAGCCATTGTTTTTGCGGCCATGGCGGTTGCGGCAGTTGGGGTTATGCCCATTGTGCTCAGCGCTGCCATTGGGGTCATCCTGCTGATTATGCTGGGCATCCTGAAACCCGAAGAAGCTTACCAGGCCATCGAATGGCGGGTTATTTTTATGCTTGCGGGGGTACTTTCGATGGGTGCTGCACTGGAAAAAACCGGCGCTGCTACCCTGCTTGGGCAATACATCAAAGACACCATTGGCAACTATGGACCACTGGCGGTGTTGTCTGCTTTTTTCCTCATTACCAGCCTGCTCACCAACATCATGTCGAACAATGCCACAGCGGCTTTGCTGGCCCCTATTGCCATTGTGACGGCAGAAGGCATGGGGGTAAGCTCGCGGCCTTTCCTCATGGCTGTGGCTTTTGCAGCTTCCATGAGCTTCATGACGCCCATTGGCTATCAGACGAATACCATGATTTACGGGCCAGGGAATTATAAATTCCGAGATTACCTTATCGTTGGAACGCCACTGAACATTCTGGTATGGCTGCTGGCCATGTTTTTGCTGCCGAAAATTTTCCCGTTTTAAAGATCCTTGACCATTACCCCATAATTATGGGGTGATGATATATTCATCAACTTATTATATTTGCACCCAGTGTTGTAGAAAACACAAAAAATCTCTCCTCCCTGTTAATTTTGCATTCATCAACCTGATTCATTTTTTCACCCTTGAAAATTTCAGGATTGGCCATTTGTTCCCCAATATACACGTGCTTGATCTTATTAAAACAAACACAACTCGTTAATTATGAATTTTTTAATCAAAACAACCTTTTTGTTATTAGCCGGGCTATTTCCTGTTTGGTTATGTGCCCAACTCCCCA
>JABWAJ010000490.1 GCA_013361075.1 Saprospiraceae bacterium
TTAATAACAACTCCTTCGTTCTCTTTTTTGATGATCTGGACATCGGATTCAGCGCAAGCAGTGAGGCGTCCATTTACTCGCTCGTCGCGCTGTTGCGGGCGTGCAGATATGTAAACAACGACGTATTCGGAAAGAATGGCCTGGGTGCAAAGGCCGTGATTCTTCTCCGAGACGACATCGAAGCCTGGGTGGCCGGTCGATTCGCGGACACAGCAAAGTTGTTTTTCAGCACTGCTAAAAACTAATGACCATGAAACGTTTTATTCTCTATAGCTTTTTATTCGTTGCCTTCGCCATAACAGTTGTCGGTTGCAACCTCGAACAGGAAATTGACATAGACCTGCCCGATTATGAAAGTCGGTACGTTGTGGAATGTTACCTTGAGCCGGGCCAGCCATTCACCCTGCTGCTGACCAGGACCGCTTCGTACTTTGATCCTTTCCCCACCAGCAATAATGATTTTCTGGATCAGATTCTGGTAGACGGAGCTACGGTCACCATTGAACACAACGGACAGACTTATGCACTTCAAAACGGGTTGTTTTTTAATCCTTTGTCGCGAAAAGCCTATAATTACTTAGCCCCGGAGTTCATTCCTGAAGACTATGAACGCGACTTTGAACTGAACATTGTTACTCCCGATGGCAAAACCATAACCGCAACTACGCGAATATTGAGACCAATTCCCATAGACAGCATCGTGGTAGAATTTTTGGAAGACGATACACTGGCACGGGTACTGACTTATTTGAAAGACGTTCCGAACGAACAAAACTACATCAGGCGCATGCTTCACGAGCATAGCTTAGACAGCATTCCTTTGCAGGACTTCGCTACCGATGACCGGTTTGTAGAAGACAATATTGTATTTGGCAGTGCTTACAATTTTGCAGCAGGCGACACGGTTTTCAACACCATTTTCCACATTGACCGGCCTTACTACGACTTTTTCAACAGCGTCCAGACGGCTGCGGCCTCCAATGGCAATCCCTTTGGGCAGCCCAGTCCGATCATTTCCAATTTAAGGGGCACTGCAAATGCTATTGGAATTTTTACCGGATTGAGCTATGACCGGATAATGACCATTGTAGAGCGATGAATTAAGGTATCCGGAAAAGCCCGGACAGTGTCGGACCAATTCGAGGGATGATGAACAAACTCCGACCCTTTTCCGGGCTATTCCAGGCCCTTGGCCTCCAGCAAAAAATCCCTCAGTACCCTTTCTGCGGGCAACAGAGCCATATAGCGCCTGACGAGGCTCAGTTCTTTTACTGCCCCGGTAGCGTAGCGCACCACTGCTTCGTCCTGCCAGGTACACAGGATGATGCCAACGGGTGGGTTGTCCCCTTCGGCCAGGCCATTTTCGCGATGGGCGCGGAGGTGATAATTCATCCGGACAGCATCTTCGGGTTTGAACCGGTGTGTGCGCAGGACGATCAAAACGGGGCATTTCAGGAGGCGATGATAAAACAGCAGGTCAATTTTGTAGTGGCGTGTGCCAGTTAGGAAGCTTTTTTGCCGGGCTTCAAAACAAAATCCGTTGTCGAGGCTGAGCAGGAATTGCTGTAAGCGGTTGAGCAGGGTATTTTTCAGGTTCGTTTCCCCGAAAAAAACACTGCACAGCACATCGGCAGGCAGGGTCCAGGCGTCGGCGCTTTCCGAAAGAATCTGGAATTGTTGTGCTTTTTGGTGCTCTTCAGCTAAAATTTCCGGGAACTTTGCAATTTCCGGGGCCAATTGCGGGTGCGTCAGATAAAAGTTCCGGCACAAAACGAGGGTAGCATGTGGCATACCCGGCAATCCGCTTTTAGCCAGCTCGCCAGCCAGTCGGGGAAGTAGCCTGTCGCCGTATTGAGCGTAGTCTAAGCCTTTTTGTTCGAATTCCACAAGGTGATGCCCGATCAACCAGTTGCGGATGAGCAAACTTTGGCTGAGCATGCCTGCTACCCGCTGCCGGAGTAGCAAATGCGTCTGGTGAAGTAGCTGGTGGAGGGTCTCAAAGTGCATGTTTCGGGTATTTATTGTTTTTGAAAATAAAAAATACAAACCCTGCGGAAGCCTCTGCCATTCAGGCAGTCATCCGGATTAATGCACGTTGTTTTATGAATTCAGAATAGAAGGAAGAATAGTCGGGCGCAAAAATAACAATAGGATTTCGTTTCGGCAAATTATTGTTATATTTTTTTAAGAAAGTTCTTATCGTGCTAAAGCTCCGTTGATTGAAGTACAGGCAGCCCAAAAGTTACAGCGTCAACTTAATGACAACAAGGATGTTCTTAACCTTATGACATCAAAAGCTACTGCTTGTAGAAAATTGTCAGGCAAAAAACCGGCGAAATTATTCGTCGGAACAGGACAGAAACATTGTATTTTCGCCCCGTGAATGCATTAGAGCAATTGTTGCTTCGCTACAGCGAAAGCCCGCAGGTGCGCCGCTTGGTTCAGGCGCTCGAAACCCTTGAATCTCCTCGTTTTCAACTGAGTGGAATGAGTGGGTCGCAGGAATGTTTTGTCCTGTCGGGACTTTACCGCGCCCAACCCGGCCACCATCTTTTCATCGCCGACGACAAAGAAGAAGCAGCATATATCCAGAATACCTTAGCTAACCTGCTTGAAAAAAAGCCGGTCCTTTTTTTTCCGGATTCATTCAAACGCCCTACGAACTTTGAAGCGCTGAACAACATCAATGTGCTGCAGCGCACCGAAACGATTAACAAAATTGCCACTTCCGCGGCCAACGGGGAAATAGTCGTTACCTATCCGGAAGCCCTGTTTGAACTTGTTGTGTCGCCGGAAGCCCTGGAAGCTGACCGTATAGACCTGACTGTTAAAGAAACAGTGCAGGTGGATACCATTTTTGAGGTGTTATTGGAATACGGTTTCCGGCGGGAAGATTTTGTATATGAGCCAGGGCAGTTTTCTGTTCGTGGCGGCATTGTTGACATTTATACCTATGGCAATGAATATCCGTATCGCATCGAACTATTTGACGATCAGATCGAAAGCATTCGGACGTTTGACCCGCTGACGCAATTGTCGGTGCAAAACATCGGGCGGGTGTCCATCATTCCCAACATCAACACCAAGTTTTCCAAAGGGCAAAAAACCGCTCTGTTTGAAGTTCTCAAACCCGGCACACTCATCTGGGTACGCGATTTTCAGCAAATCATTGAGCGGCTGCAGACCTGTTTTGAAAAAGCAGTAGAATTCCGGAAAACGGTTTCCCTTATTGATGAAAGTGAACTGGCTGAAATTTTCCGCGACGGAGCTTTCACGACACCTGCGCAGGTGGTTGCGGGCATTCAGCGTTTTCCCGTGTTGTTTTTGAAAACCATGCCCGAGGGGTTTCGTCTTTCTGAAAAGATTATTTTTCACACGGGTGCACAACCGGCTTTCAACAAACATTTTGATCTGCTCATCAAGGATTTGACCAAAAATACAGAGCGGCGCATCAGCAATTTCATTTTTACAGAAAACCCCAAACAAATTGAACGCTTTTATGCCATTTTTGAGGACCTGCAGGCCAATGTACAGTTTCAGCCAATCACCAAAGCCATCCATCAGGGATTTATAGACGAAGACCTGAAAGTAGCGTGTTATACCGACCATCAAATTTTTGATCGTTTCCACCGGTACAAACTGCGCCAGGGATTCACCCGGGACGTAGCGCTGAATGTAAAGTTGCTGAACGAATTGCAACCCGGAGATTTTGTCACCCACATAGACCACGGCGTTGGTAAGTTTTCGGGGCTGGAAAAAATTAACATTAACGGCCACCAGCAGGAATCGGTGCGCCTGTTTTACAAAAACAACGACATCCTCTATGTCAGTGTGCATTCGCTGCACAAAATATCGCGCTACGTCGGCAAAGACGGCACGGAACCTCAACTGAGCAAACTTGGCTCCGAAGCCTGGAAAAACCTGAAAAACAAGACCAAAAAACAGGTCAAGGACATTGCAGGCGAACTCATCAAACTCTACGCCAAACGCCGTGCTTCACAGGGGTATGCCTGTGCCCCCGACGGCTATCTGCAAAACGAAATGGAAGCTTCTTTCATTTACGAAGATACGCCCGATCAGCTCAAGGCTACCAACGACGTAAAGGAGGACATGATGAAACCCTACCCGATGGACCGCCTTATATGCGGCGACGTGGGGTTTGGAAAAACAGAAGTGGCCATCCGTGCAGCATTCAAAGCTGTAACTGAAGGCAAACAAGTGGCCGTGCTGGTGCCAACCACACTCCTCGCCCATCAGCATTACGACAATTTCGCCGAGCGGTTCGCGCCCTTCCCCACACGCGTGGCGCTGTTGTCCCGGTTTCAATCGCCCAAAGACACGAAGGCTATCATCAAGGATACGGCGGCCGGCCTGGTCGACATCTTGATCGGCACCCACCGGCTCTTGCAGAAAGACGTGCAGTTCCGCAACCTCGGCCTCGTGATCATCGACGAGGAACAATGGTTCGGCGTGAAGCACAAGGA
>JABWAJ010000491.1 GCA_013361075.1 Saprospiraceae bacterium
ATGGCCTGCTGAATCAACGGATCCAGATCAGCTGTATTTAAATTTTCTTCAATATGCTGTAAATCAATTTCTTGGGCATTCTGCACTGGCAGTACAACATCTTTCGGAGTTGGTTTCATTTGTAGAACATTCCTTACAATCAACACAATAATAAAAATGCCCCCAACCAATAAAAGCCCCCTGAGCAACCAGGCAAAAAGCAATCCATTTCCGAAGAAAGAAGGAAAATCCGGTGGATCCGGTGGCGTTCGGACCATTTCTTCTTCCGTTTTGGGTGTTGCTTTATTGTTGAAATCCAGCCCTTCGATGGTTTTTTTCCAGTTTGTTTCATCAATACTTCTTGCTTCAATCGGTTCTTCGTGGTATCTGTATTCATTCTCCCAGCTGTATGTTGCAGGTTCTTCATCATACGTTTCTGATTCCAATACAGGCTCTGCCACCTGTTCATCCGTTTCAACAGGCACGGGAGCTTCCATCTCAACAACTTCTTCAACTTGCCCCGGCAAGGCTACCGGCAACAATACAAACCCTGCGGCTATTGCAAAACAATAGACAAGCTGACTGGATAAGATGGATCGTATTTTCAGCATTGCTGCCTGTATCAAATTTTAACTATAAAGTTGTAGCCGATTTCCAGGGTTACTTTTATTCCCGTTCCAGTCCACGAATCTTATGGGATTGGCCCAACATCTGCAATTTCTGCCGCAAGCCCTTTGCTTCATGGATTTCGATCAGGGTATAATACAACAGCCCCATGCCTGCAAATAATAGGATAAAAAATAAAAACAAGATAAAAAAATGCAGGAAGAGCAGGATAATATTGTTGACAACTGCCATGGTTTCCGGTTCAAAACTTACAACCATAGACAACAAATTGAGAATGGCTTTCAGTCCAAAGTAGTCAAAAACACCTAAAACCAGCAACCCGGTGCTTAACAACAACAAAAGTGCAGAAAAACTGCGCCCTAAGGAAGAAAAGAACACCCCCCAAGCCCGCTTAAATGCACGGAAGATATTTATCCGTTCCCGAAGGAGCAACATCCCCCACAACCCGGTAAAAGGCAACAACGCAACGGCCATAAATACGCTGTACCATTCAAACCAGGCAAACAAAAAGACAAACGGACTAACCACGACTAAAATTTGCAGAAACGCTGCCAGTTTGGGCCAAAATTTATGCTTCAGATCGGGCCGCTCTTCGCGGCTCAATTTCAGGGATACTTCAAACAATAGGGTAGCCAGAGCTATCACACACAAATAAGGACCAAATGGTCCATATATGAACGTGAATAAAATGTGCGTAGAAAGCACTGTACTGAGGTACTTGATCCAGTCGAAATAAATTGGGAGGGGAGCGTTCAGCAAATCATCTGAAGAGGCCATCAAAACTGCGCAACAGACGGCAGCTGCCATCATGGATGTCAAAGAAAAGCGCAGCAGGTGTTTTTTATACAAAAAAATGGCATCAGAAAAAAGTTCAACGGAGGATTGGATGCGATTAAACCCTATCATCTGTGCCTGATCCGGCGGGATGCGCACATCGGGGATCGGATTTTCAAATCCCAATCTCGCCTTATACCTTGGATACCACACGAAATACACCACCATGAATAAAAAACACACCGCAATAAAAGAAGCCCGAATCAATGGCGGGGTTTCGGTAAGCCGTGTCAAAAAACCTTCAATAAACCCGGCGAGAATGATCAGAGGGGCAATGCTCATCAGAATTTTAATGCCGCGGCGGGCTGTACGTTGAAAAGACTGCATACGGGAATAGGAACCGGGAAAAACCAATCCCTGCCCCATGGTTATCCCAGCTGCACCGGCAATAACGATGCAGGAAACCTCTATCGAACCATGCGTCCATATCGTCAGGAAAGAATCCAGAAAATAACCTTCTTTGATGAAAAAGTACTGAAAAGCACCTACCATGATCCCGTTGTAGATCAGAACGGAGATAGAACCTACAGAGAAAAAAGCACCCAGAACAAAAATAAGCAGGGTCACATAAAGGTTGTTCAGGGTAATGACAAAAGACATGCTGAATTCGCCTTTTGCTTTATACACAGCCATGGGGTCGCCTGCACGAATGCTGTCAAGGGTGTCCATGACATACTCATCCCCGAGAATAATGCTCGCAAAATTTTCATCCATGGCACAGGAAAGCCCCCCAATAAGCATAGAAACCACAAAAACAAAAAAAGACAGGCGAAAGGCTTGTTTCGATTCATGGATCAGCTGTGGCAGTTCGTCCAGCCAGAAATTAGCTAATTGCCGCCAGGGTGAGCGCCGAACTTTGTAAATAGCTCCAAAAATGCGTTGACCTAATCCGTTGAGGTAAACCCTGACAGAGCGGTTGGGATAAAAAGAACGCGAATAGGAAAGGTCATCCGTTACCTGTATGAAAAGGTCGTTGAGTTGATCCGGATCGCCCTGGGAAGTATCCAGGACTCCTTCAAATTCCCTCCATTTAGCCTTATTCTGCTCTATGAAATTCGTTTCGCGCATGACAGGGTTACGAGCTTTGCCGGTAACAAATTGTGGCCGGTGCACAAATATTGGAATAAAAACGATAGCTTGCAAACGACTGGTGGGTCAAGAGGCCACATTCGTAGATTTTTTCATTGTCTGATAAACTGAAAACCATCAATTTTGTATTTAGAAACGTGTCGGAAATAACTTCCCTGTTTGGGCGGTCTCTTTTTTCACCATGCTTCGTTGCTTCGGCGGTCACTTAGCTTAGGCTAAGTTCCCTTCTTGCGCCTTGCTTCGTGAAAAAATAGCCTCGCCGAATCCAGGTAACTTATTTCCGACATGTTCCTTAGTAGTGAACTTAGTCTTTCGCAATTTTAAACAGAAGGACCTGAAATAACAATCAATGACCAATCCGTTCAAGCAATACTCGGACCGTTTTTCTGAATATGGTTTTTGGAAAACCCTGAACCGCTATGCCCGAAAAGTTGGTCTGAAGGCTGTGTACAGCGCCCTGCTGATGTTCTACGCCTACCGCCAGCCTGAAACCCCATACTGGGCCAAAAGAATCATCATCGGCACCCTTGGCTATCTGCTTTCTCCTATTGATGCCATCCCGGACCTTAGCCCTCTCATTGGCTACACAGACGACGTTGGCGTGCTGAGTTTTGGCCTGGTTACCGTAGCCGCGTATATCAATGACAAGGTGCGCGGACAAGCCCGGGAAAAAATCAAGAAATGGTTTGGAGACGGTGAACAAAAGGAACTGGAGGAGGTAGATCAGGTCTTATAAATCTTTTAAAACGGCAACTCCCCCAAATCCACATTCCCACCTGACAAGATGATCCCGACCCTTTTCCCTGCAAAAGGCGCCGGAGTAGTCAAAATGGCCGCCAAAGGCACAGCGCACGAAGGCTCAATGATGATTTTCATGCGCTCCCACACCAACCGCATGGCTGAAACAATAGCCTCTTCCGAAACTGTAAAAATATCATCCACGTGGTTGCGGATGATGTCGAATGTTTTTTCTCCAAGGTTGGTTCGCAGGCCATCGGCTAATGTGGCAGTCGTGGCATTGACTTCGATTTTTCCGGATTGCATGGAGCGCCACGCATCGTCCACGGCTTTAGGTTCGGCACCATAAACTTTCGTTCCGGGCGACAGGTAGCGGGTGGCCAATGCTGTACCGCTCATCAACCCGCCGCCGCCAACAGGGGCAATGATGGCGTCGAGGTCCGGGACGTCTTCCATCAGTTCCTTTGCTGCTGTAGCCTGGCCGGCAATGATGTTGTAGTCGTTGTAAGGATGAATGAAATAAGCCCCCGTGCGCGCTACGACCTCTTCCAGCGTGTTTTCCCGTGAAGTGATATTGGCCGCACAAAAGATGATCTCAGCTCCATAGCTGCGAACGCCCGCAATTTTGATTGCCGGGGCATTTTCGGGCATGACCACATAAGCCGGGACCCCCAGTAATTTAGCACTCAATGCAACAGCCTGGGCATGGTTTCCGGAAGAGTGGGTGGCGATGCCGTTCCTGCGCGCACTTTCCGGCAGGCGCAGGGAAGCACTGCTGGCGCCCCGCATCTTGAAAGCGCCTACTTTCTGAAAGTTTTCACACTTAAAAAAAAGCTTCGCCCCGCTGATCGCATCAATGCCGGAGCAGGTTAGCACCGGAGTACGGTGTACCATCGGCGCGATGGCCGAATGGGTTTCCTGAATGTCGTGGAGGGTTGGGATGTGTTGGAGAAGATGCATTTTTTTGAGTATTTGAAGATTTGAGTATTTGAAGATTTGAGGGGTTTAGGGCTTCCAAAAGGCTCCCATAAGCGATCTCTGTGAACCTTGCCTGATCTTTTCCTGAATGCCTGCTACTCCCTTCTGCAATATTACAGGTAATCGAAATACAAGCGCGACGAATTTGCTGTGTCATTCCAAATTTTTCATCTGAAGTAAAAATTTGGGAAAGCTGATAAATTCCTTTTATCAACAGCCTCCCGCATTGCC
>JABWAJ010000492.1 GCA_013361075.1 Saprospiraceae bacterium
AGGCTGAATCCCCAGTCGGTATCGTATAGTATCCAGCGCCACCGGCCGGTTGGTGTTCTCGGGCGCCAATATTTGATGTTACCCCCTGCATCCTGGTTGTCGAAATAGATCTGTGCCACCTGGTAATTGAGGAAGTTGTCGACATCCATTTGTCGCTCCACCCAGGAAAAATTTTCTGCTATGCTCAAGTCATGGGCTGCCAGATATTTCAGGAGGCGCGAGTAATGCTGGCGACTACCCCGCCGCAGGTTATTGCGGTGTTCGAGGAAGTCAATGCTGTCTTTGTCCACATCGCTGTGGCTGGCAATAAAATAGCGGTTGATTTTTTCGCGCAGGTTGTAAATGCCCCAATATTTTCCATTAATGTAAACTTGCGCTGGGCGATAAGCCTGTTTTTCGATGTCCCAGCCATCGAGCAAACTGGTCATGAATGCGTCGCGGAAATGCGTTTTACCCCAATCGCTGCCCGAATTGCGCAGCACCAGGGATTTGAAGCTTTTAGGGCCTTTTTTGCCAAAAACCGGATGCCGGATGCGGTCTTCTCCATAGCCTTCGCGGGCGATGATGGCCAGTGATTTTTGGGGAAACAGGCGACTCATCCCGCCGAAAAGGCGCATCCCACTCAGGCTGTTGTAAACACAGGAACCATCTGTTTCAAAAAATTCAACATGCATGGGTACTTCCCGGCGAGTCCAGAAGTTAGCGTTGGGTTTGTTCCACAAGCTATCCACAATACTGCCCTGCATGAACAACCCCCGCTGCGCATCGAAGAGCAATGCCGGCGTTACGGCGAGCGAAATGACGGGAAAAGTACTTTGTGGTTCTCCAATGAAGTAGGTTTGCCCGGCAAACCGACTGCGGGTGTCGCCACGATACGCGACTGCACGCAAAACAGTAGTGCGCCGGATGGCAATGGGTTTCTGATAACGCTGCGAGCGCTGCGTAGGCATGCTTCCGTCAAGAGAATAATAAATTTCAGCGCCAGGGGATGACAACGCCACTTCCAGGGTCGAATTGTAAAAACCGCCGGGCACGGAAAAATCCAGGTCTAATTGATCCGTTGCGGGTGCAGCACCCCGAAGTGAGGCAAGCGGCAACAACAACAGCAACAGGCAGGGTATGGCTTTCTTCAAGGTAATCGGTATTTGGTCTGTTTTGCATTTATAACGTTACATAATACGAATGACTTGTAAATAAGTTACTGTTTTGTTGGGGGTGACTATTTTTTTTGCCTGGAGGAGCCGTCAATAAAACCGGAAATAGGATGGCAATAATGCTGGCGGTTCTTATCGAATAGCTGGGCAAAACCATTATAGCATGCTGAATTCAGAGCGTCAGGCATGGAAAGATGGGAACAAGTAACCATAAACTGCTTAAATATTTAGTTTTTCGGATTATATTCGGGAAACGAACCAGGAAAGACATGCAACGAAGAAAATTTGTTCAGCAGGCAGCCCTGCTCACCGTGATGGCAGGTGCCTGTAGTACGACAACAACCTCAACATCCAGGCTTTTCAGGCCCCGCCGCCTGCGTTCAGGTGACCTGATTGGGTTGACAACACCGGGTAGTTATATCCCCGATGGTGCGCTGGAAAAGGCAGTAAAAAATGCAGAAAGCCTTGGTTTTCGCGTGAAGTTGTCTAAAAACATTCGTGCCAAACGGGGGTACAATGCAGGAACAGATGCCCAACGCCTCGAAGACCTGCACGAGCTTTTCGCTGACAAGGAAGTAGCCGGTATCTGGTGTGCCCGTGGCGGATATGGTTGTACCCGCCTTTTACCAAAACTTGATTATTCCCTGATTCGACGCAACCCCAAAGCGCTCATCGGTTACAGCGATGTGACGGCCCTGCTGCTGGCCATTTTTCGGGAAACCGGCCTGATCACTTTCCATGGCCCGGTAGCTGCCTCAGACCTGACGGAATACTCGCGTGCCCGGTTTAAAGCTGTATTGATGGAGCCTCAGCAGGAAATTCTGATCAGCATCCCGGAGGCACTCACCAGCCAGGTAAAGCCCGAATATCAATCCAAAACCATCCGGGGCGGCAAGGCAAGCGGGGTGCTGAGCGGCGGCAATTTATCGTTACTTGCTTCTTTGGCGGGCACCCCCCACTCACCGGATTTCAGCGGGAAAATTGTGTTTATGGAAGACGTGGAGGAGCGCCCTTACCGGATAGACCGGATGTTGACCCAATTGCGGCAGGCCTGCAACCTGGAAAAAGCTGCCGGGATTGTAATGGGCGTTTTCATTGATTGCCTGCCGGAAGACGATGTACCTTCCCTTACTTTGATGGAAACCCTCGAGGATCAATTGGCTGGTTTGGGCATTCCGGTTGTTTACGGTATGCCGGTTGGCCACATTTCCAATCAGTGTGTATTGCCCGTCGGCGTATCAGTGAACCTGAATGCCGACCAAAAGACCCTGACATTATCCGAAAGCGGGGTCTTGTAGGGAGGAACTCGCGGTCGTTCAGGAAGCAGTTTTGCTGCCTCCGATAAATCCCGGCGTTCCGGTATGTATTGAAAACCAATTATAGCGTTATCTTTATCATCAGACAGAGCGCTCCCAGGCTAATGTACAAAGTCCGGGGTCTATTGTCTGACATCTAATGTCTCACATTTTTTTACGGCCCATATGCCAAAAGTAATTGATAGCCAATTATTGGAAAGTATCCGCAAGCCGGATTTTCTGATTGACGAATTGCTCGACAAACAGTTAGAGCAGATTGAAACGCTGTTGGGCAAACATGCTAAAGGCTTAGGCAATAAGGTTTTGGCACTTTTTGTGCAAAACGGCAACCGCTTACAATTGGCGGAGCAGGAAGTAATCCGGGAGTTTTCTATCAAAAAAAACGCGGACACCCATACCATCAGAAGCATTCTTGATTTGCTGAAAAATTCGGGCTTGTTGCAAACCACACCCGGCGGCAATTACGAACTTGCCAACAACTTCATTGCGCAGCGTGCTTATCGCAAAATAGAATCCGACAACCGCGTGTTGCGCAGCATCCACCTCACCATTCAGGATCGGATGAGCCGGGAGCAGTTGCTTGACCAGCAATACCTCAATTACATGACCCCCATGCTGGATCAATTGGAATTGAGTGCAATAGAATTGGAATTTGTAAATGACTCCCGACAGGCAATTCGCAAAGAAAAGCGTTTGTTCCGGCTTTTTCTTACAATTATGTTTTTACTCCTGCTGGCGCTGGCCAGCTGGGCGCTGTACAAAAGCCAGGAAACGGCAAAAAGCAATGCAGAACTCCAGCGCGCCAATGAAGAGACCAGGGAAGCAATGCGAACAGCCAATCAAAACGCAGCAGATGCGAAAGGCGCTGCCGCATTAGCCAGAGACCGCGAAAAAGACGCTCAGCGACAGCGGGCTGACGCAGACCTGCAACGCTACATTGCTGACAGCCTGCGCCAAACTGCAGAAGACAGCCGGGATTTGGCCATCAAAGAACGCAGCATAGCCGAATTGATGCGCAAGCGGGCCGAGCAGGAAGCCAAACGGAATGCGGCACTGGAAAAACAAGCACGGGACAGCAGTGAAATTTATAACCGCCTCCGCCTGGGTGCTCAGAAGAATGAAGAAATTGCCCGGCAGGAACGCGACCGTGCTCAACGCCTGAGTAAAATCATTGCTTCGCGCAATGCAGCCGTGCGTACCCTCCAGATGGAGGACCGCCGTCTGCGTGCACTTGTGGCCATGGAAGCCTATAATATCAATCGCGAGGATGCTGAAAACGGCAACCCGCTTCAACCGGATATTTTTAAGAGTTTATATACTGCAACTCAGGCCCTTAACCGCCAACTGATTTTTAAACAAACCAAACACAAAGGCGGGGTTCGCGATGTCGTTTTTCACCCTGAAAAAAATGTATTTTATTCCACAGGAAGTGATGGCTCGGTACAGGAATGGCCGATCCTGAACTGGAATACGGTAGGGGCTCCCCAGCTGGGAGAAGTAAAAAAACAGGAGTTAGCCGGGGGCGGAGTACAAAATACACTGGCCATTAGTCAAAATGGGAGGCAATTGCTGGTGGCAGGCGAACCGGCTTATTTCCAAATTCTCAATACCAGAAACGGTACTGTCGAAGCCACACTGAACAAAAACCGCGGAGAAGAAATCTTTCTGGGCGGTTTCACGAATACCGGTGGCTTTTATGCGATGAGCCAAAGGCAATTTTATTTTTGGGAACCAGAAACCGGGCTTAAAACCTTTCCAAAACCGGCAGCTAAAACCGGCGTGTTCCTGGCTGCATTGCCCGGAAACAAAGGGGCAACGCTTTGGAGTTTCAATGGCGTTTACGACGATTACGTCTATTCCATGAACATCTCCGGGTTTGATGGCAAAGGGGTTGACACCGCAGAGTACCTTTTTTATGGAACCCAAAAAGAAGTAGATTTCGGAAATGTCACAGCCGTAGCCATCAAAAATATAGGGACGAAAACTTTTCTG
>JABWAJ010000493.1 GCA_013361075.1 Saprospiraceae bacterium
TACGACATGTGGCTTGGCCCTGCGCCAAAACGGCCATTCAACCCCAACCGGTTTCATTTCAATTTTCGCTGGTTTTGGGACTACGCAGGTGGCCTGATGACCGATTGGGGCGTACATGAAATTGACATCGCGCTGTATTTCATGGGCGCTACGGCGCCTAAATCCGTGATGGCATCGGGCGGTAAACTCGCCTACCCCGACGACGCCTCTGAAACACCGGATACTTTGCAGACTGTCTTTGAGTACGACAATTTCAACATGCTTTGGGAGCATGCCACGGGCATTGATAACGGCAATTACGGAAAAACTGAAGGGATCGCTTTTATTGGCAACTACGGCACCATGGTGGTGAACCGTGAAGGTTGGGAAATCATTCCGGAAACCAAACGCAACGACCAGGGTATCCTGCTGTACGAAATCGAGGACCTGCCCGATCAACGCCGCAGCAGCAATGCCAACTACCTCGCCGAACACGGCAAAAATTTCGTTGCAGCCATAAAGGCCAACGACGCCTCAATCCTGAAATGCGGCATCGAAACGGGTGCAGTGGCAGCCATCAATGCACACATGGGCAATGTAGCCTTCAAAACAGGAAGAAAAGTCTATTGGGATGCCACAAAAAATGAGTTCAAAAATGATGCAGAGGCCAATGCACTGACCAAAGCACATTACCAGAACGGCTGGAAATTGCCGAAGGAGTAACTTTAAATTTGGGTTCCATATACGAGCAAATAATTGCCCAGTTCGCGGTAATGCAAATGAAAATTGGCGGAGTAATCTTCTTTTTCCACAACCCCTTCACACTCCCCACCGGAAGGGAGGTACTGGAACGGTGGAATGAAAATATGGTCTTTAAAAAAAAGATCGTGCCGGCCACATGCCTTATAAAGCACCTCTTTGGCACACCAGAATACGTGCAACTGCTTCTCATCGCTCCCCGATTGAGAAACCCGCTGCGCTTCATTATCGTGCAAAAACTTGAAGGCCAATCCATTGATCTTATTCGAAAAACCCTGTATGTCTACGCCAACCGGGGTGCGGGAAATCGCAACTGCCACGGCCCCACGCGAATGGCTGATAGAAATATGGAATGGATAATTAGTCAGATAAGGTTTGCCAAACTGATCTTTACGGCAAACGGCACCCGGCGGCGAAAGGTATTGCAGCAGATAGCGGGCAGCCAGCCATTCCAGGCGGCGCATGCCTTTTTTACTGGACATCCCTTTTAATTCGGCAGGACTTAGCCGAAGCCTGGAGCGAAAAAAATGTTCATTTTCGTTGATGGCCCAGATTCCGAGATACCCTCCCGATTGCAAAGGTTCTATGCTGAGGATCGGCATAATGGCAGAATTTATCAGTAAAAAAATCAAGTCATAACTTAATACAATTCAGCATATTCAAAATAATTTGTGTGGCAATGCCCAGCGTGAGGTCATAAACATCACGGGAGACATTCACTTCTACGAAATCAAGCCCTATGATGCGCCTTTCGTGTAATTTCAGCTTTTGGAACAAAAGCATCACTTCTTCAAACGTTAATCCGTTGGGTAGAGGGGTGGCCGTACCCGGCGCGATAGACGGGTCCAGTACGTCAATATCAAAAGACACGTAATAATTGAGGCCATCCGGCAGCGCAAACTCGCTTGTGTCCGAACGCAGCATCATTTTCAATTCATCTGCCCAATAGATTTTTTGCTTGGGGCTTTCTTCGTGTATGAATGTGTTGTTGATGCCCCGAATGCCAAAGTGGGTAACCCCCTTCACCTGGTCCATGAGCAGACATTTCGACAAAAAATTCCCGTGGTGGTGCGAACCTGCCTCGTCAAGGATCGGCTCGTATGGCGAACTGTAGGTATCCGTATGTGCGTCGAAATGCAGGATGTGGATATTGTCGTAAGTTTCCGCAACCGATTGAATAACAGGGAGGGATATAGAATGATCCCCCCCTATTGCAAAAGGAATATGCTGCTTACAGACTATTTGTTGAAAAATGTACCGAATTTTATCATATACCTGCTTCGAAGCTTCAAAGTGGTGAATAAACGCATCGCCACCATCCCTCATCCCGGCATTTTCAATAAGTTGGGGTAAATGATGGACATGACCACCATTCCCGAGCGATTTGTAATTGATGCGGGCTGTAGGTTTTAAGCTCAGGTTCCTCGTTTGTGCATAGCGGCGCAGCGCATATGGAAAGCGATTGGCTTTTGAAGAAACCGAATTGCCACCTCCAAAAGGCACCCCAACCATCACCACGCGTTTGGTTTGATCATCAACACCTGGCTTGTAGGGTTGAAAACCAAAAAATGCAGGTTCGGGGTTTTGCACCTGGAAGGTTTCTTCCACACGTTTTCCAACGTCCACCAACAAGCCGCCGTTCACTAACCGTTCCAGCGAAACCCGAAATTCGTCGTCACACTCGATATCGGCAAGGCTTTGCGGTTGCTTGAAATAATCCAGCACCTCTATCGTAGAATGATCTACACGGAATTGTCTTCCGGATATGACGTGTGCAATTTTGTAAGCGTTGTCTTCTTCTTTGCGAATGCTTAAAAAGGAAGACCGTACCAAGGATGTATTATCTGTTAGCATGGTATTTTCTTTTATATTTTCTAACTATTTTATATCCAACAAGGCTCCAGAACAGGATAACGATGAATAGCGGTACCGCAGCTAATTTCCAGTCACTGCCCCTGGTATAATCAAAATGGTGAAGATTTGGAACAATAAGCATTGCTTTAAGGTGCGCATTAAAGACAATTCTCAGAATTACAAACCAAATAAAGCTCATAAACATAAAATAAAGGATGCTGTAAACCCATAGGGCAGCTGTTGGTTTTTCTGAAGCTTGTATCCGTCTTCCGGTGAGGCGCATCCAGGTTTGGCCGATTAATTTCATGGAACGTTGCCGCAAATTCGGCAGGTGGAAATAATCACTGTACACCCAATATCCATCGAACCGGAAAAACGGATTGATGTTGTAGAGGCTGATAAAAATATTGAATAACATAAACCGGTGTATGAAATAATAGGCTTCTCCGGCAGGGTCAAGGCTAAGCATGATGAAGAACAGCAGCACGTTAACCAGCAATTGCATATAAATTCCGCCAAGGTTAATGACGATACGGCTTCGCGCCGGAAGTGCCCAGATGTCTGTGAGGTCAGTGTAAAAAGCCGGAAATAAGAAGTAAATTCCGAATCCGATTTTTCGGGGTATGATGCCATACTGAGCAGCCGCCGCAGCATGGCCAATTTCGTGGAAAATAATAAAGCCCAATATACATGAAAAATACAAGGCGTAATGTGGTATATCTAATGGAACTACAACTCCATTTGGAATCCAACTCAGTTTAATGGCCAGTAAAAACAAGACATTGAAAAGTACACCAAACGCCATCAGGATTGGAAAAACATAGGGGGTGTACAGTTTTGACAATGGTTTGATGAGAAAATGAATGTGCTCCGGATTCAGGACATGCGCCAGGCTTTTTACTGCTTTCCTTCGCTGCTGCACAGTGGCAGTAAACATCGGAGTGATTTGTGCATTGATGATGGTCGCCGTTTCATCCGTTGCTTCTTTGCCTAAAAAGGCGCTTATACTTCCTGCGATGGATTGAAGCCCGGAACCTGAATTGATCTGCTTTAAAATATCGTAGATCAAATCCCCAACATAAAAAAGGCGGTCATTTATTTTTACGAGAAAGCGATTTTGAGCCGTATTTCCTTCCACTTCCGACAGGACAAAGCCTTGCGAACGGATGAACCGGATATTCTTTTCCGCCTGTTCTACTTCTGGTAATAAGTTAATGGCATTCGAATAAACCATAGCTAAAGTGGTTAAATAAATCTGTAAATTGTAGGGAGAGCGGCTGCCCTCCCTACTTATTGGATCTAAATAAATGGAATATGCTGAAATGGTCAGTTTATCCACTGAATTGGTTACTACCCAACCGTTACGTCAATCGGCGCTTCTTTATCGCCGTCGCAGCGGTCGTCGCCGTCTTTTTTCACAGCTTCAGTAGCCAGGTCGCCTGGTGCTACGATGCTCAATTCCTGACGTGCTTCCAATTCTTCGATGGAAAATGATGGTGCGTTGAATAATTGATTCATGATGTTAATTTTCAATAATGTTAATGAAAAAATAATTAATTAAAGGACTAGCTTAATGCTCTGTTATCAGAACTAATTAACCAACCGTAACGTCAATCGGTGCTTCTTTGTCGCCATCGCAGCGGTCGTCGCCGTCTTTTTTTACAGCTTCTGTTGCCAGGTCGCCTGGTGCTACGATGCTCAATTCCTGACGTGCTTCCAATTCTTCGATGGAAAATGATGGTGCATTAAATAATTGATTCATGATGTTAATTTTCAATAATTTTAATGAAAAAAATAATTAATTAAAGAAGTGCGGCTTAATGCCTCTGTTTCAGAACTAATTAACCAACTGT
>JABWAJ010000494.1 GCA_013361075.1 Saprospiraceae bacterium
ATTTTGAAACCTGGATGTTAGCCGAGCAAGCCCGGCTGCGCGAACTGGTCATCCAGGCTTTGCATACCCTGGCAATTTATCATGCCGGGCAGGGCCAGTTGGCCCAAGGAATTGGGTTTGTCCGCCGCCTCCTTAGTATGGAGCCGTGGCGAGAGGAAGCCCACCGCCAGTTGATGGGGCTGCTGGCGCAAGCCGGGCAGCGCAGCGCGGCCCTGGCCCAGTATGAAATCTGCCGCCAGATACTGGTGGAGGAGTTGGGCGTTGACCCGGGGCCGGAGACGAAGGCCCTTTATGAGCGTATCCGAGCCGGCGATTTAAGCCAGAGAGCACAGAAACTGGAGAGCACAGGGGAATTCTCCTCTACTCCTCTACTCCCCAGCCCTCTTGCTCCTTTATCCCCCCGCCACAACCTGCCCCCGCAGCCGACCCCTTTTATTGGCCGAGAACAGGAAATAGCTGAAATCAAGCAACTGCTGCTTGAGGAACCGGCCTGCCGGTTGCTGACCTTGATGGGTCCGGGCGGTATCGGCAAGACTCGTCTGGCCCTGGCTGCGGCAGCCGAAGTGAAGGATTCGTTTCCGCACGGCGTTCACTTTGCGCCGCTAGCCTCTGTCGGCGAGCCTGAAATCATCATTTCCGCCCTTGCTGAAGCTCTCCACCTTACCATTCAGGCTGGAGTCAAGCCAAAAACCGAACTCTTCAACTACCTGGATGAAAAGCAACTGCTCCTGGTTATTGATAATCTCGAGCATCTTCTGGCAGGGGTAGGTTTGTTGTCAGAAATTCTGATGGCTGCGCCTCAGGTCAAGCTGCTGGCAACCTCGCGGGAGCGGCTCAACCTGCAAGAAGAATGGAGTTATCGGGTGCAAGGGTTATCTTTTCCAAAGGATGCCTCTCCCGATACCAATTTCGAAAGCTATAGCGCCATGCGCCTTTTCCTGGAACGTGCCTGCCGCGCTGAGGCCGGCTTCAACCTGTCTGAGGCGGACCTTCCACACGTGATCCGTCTGTGCCAACTGGTTGATGGGATGCCGCTGGCCCTGGAACTGGCCGCTCCTTGGGTCCGCTCAATCACTTGTCGAGAGATCGTCCAGGAAATCGAGCGCAGCCTCGACTTTCTGACGACGTCGCTCCGTAATACGCCGGCGCGTCACCGGAGCATTAAAGCAGTTCTGGAACAAACGTGGCAGCGGCTGCCTGAGACCGAGAAAGCCCTTTTATGCAAACTATCTGTCTTTCAGGGTGGGTGCCTACGTGAGGCCGCCATCCAGGTGACCGGCGCGACGCTAACCTTGCTCAGCAGCTTGGTAGATAAGGCCTTGCTGCGGCGTGCCGAAAGCGGGCGCTACGAGCTGCACGAACTCATCCGGCAGTTTGAAACAGCACTTGACACCGAAAACTACAAAGGTGCACAAACCGCTTACAACGAACTCGAAAAGATACTGCATCCACAAAGCCATCAACGCAAGTTGCTCCGACTGCAAATGTCATCGCTCACCCCCGCTTAAAAGCCATGATTCGACTTGCTGCCAGACCCTGCCCGCCAGAATTGACACCCGAAGTTCAAGCTGCGCTTACCGCTAAGTATTTGGCGGATAAAACTACTGCTCCCTGGGAAAAAGCGTACATTGAACAGGAGCTGTTGTTGATGTCGCATGACAAATGTTGCTATTGTGAATGCCATATCCGGGAAGAAAGCAAATACATGGAAGTGGAGCATTTTTTTGCTAAACGGTGGCATGAAACACAAGTCTTGGAGTGGACTAACCTTCTGCCAGCCTGCAAACGCTGCAATGTCAGGAAGTCTGACCACGACTGCGCGATTGAACCAATTATCCACCCTGTTCAGAACGATCCTCGGGATCATTTAAAATGGCGAGCCTATCGATTTTACGATAAAACTCAGTTGGGAAAAAGAACTATTGATGTAGTGGATTTAAATGATTTGGAACGATTGGTCAAAAAACGCTTTGAAATTGGAGGAGAAATTTATCGTCAATTGGATTTACTTGAAGACATTGTTATTGACTTTCAAAAAGGTGCGAACACATCCATACAACGTAAAAACAAAATTATCAATTGGATAAAAACGATTCTAAAAGAAGCGCAGCCCCAAAAAGAATACGCCGCCACTGCAGCCACAGTTTTACTCAATGAGCCCTTGTATCAAAACGTAAAATCTATTTTACAGGCTTGCCAGATTTGGGGTACTGAAATGGATGATCTTGAAATCTCGGCACGTGCAATAGCGCTGGATCTTTTTTAAAATTTTTGGAAGCAACTCCAGGTTTAAAAGGCGATTTTTTGTAACAATCGGCCCCAAGAGGCATTAACCTAAAGTTTTAATACATGGCAATCCTGCCCTATATTTGCCCATTCCATAACCTGAAAAACTGTAAACGCATGTTCATCCAACGCTTTTTACTTCTTTTGGCTGCTCTGGTGATTACTTCCGCAGCATTCGCCCAGAAAAAGGCCGAAACCCTTCCGAATTGGGAGGTCACACCCATTGAGCTGACCGTACTTAACTCTGCTTTCCGCGACATCAACCTCTCCATCACCCCCAACGGGAAATACCTGTATTTTATGTCGGGGCGGGGCGGCCAATCGTGGTCGTACCCCAACTACACGACCTACCGGGGCAAGCCGGAACACGACGGCGACATCTGGTTCAGCAAAAGAGAGAACGATGTGTGGCAGGCTCCACAATGCCTCGGCAAACCCATCAACACTGCCAGCGGCGAAGACGAGCCGGTTATTTCTGCTGATGGTCAAACGGTATATTTCCAAAGCTGGAGCAACTGGAGCAACAATGGAGGCCCTTACTACCGGGCGGAGTTACACGGCGAAAAATGGGGCACGCCGGTTGCCCTCGGAGGTGGCATCCATCGGTTTTTTGCGGATGGGGTCAGTGCTACCGATGGCATGTCGGTTTCGCCGGATGGCACCATTTTTGTAGTTGCGGTGGGAAAAAGTTATGAAGGCCCAATGGATATTTACATCACCAGCAAAGGGCGCGACGGCGTGTGGGCTTATCCCGAAAAACTAGATATTTCTACGCCCGGCGACGAGCGTTCCGTGTTCATTGGTGCCGACAACCGCACGCTTTATTTCGCTTCCAATGGGTGGGGCGGCTTTGGCAAACTCGATATTTTTAAAACCGAGTTGCTGGGCGGCGGCAAATGCGGGAAGGTTTACAACATTGGCAAACCATTCAATACCAAAGAGGAAGATTATGGCTTTGTGATGGATGTGCTGCGCGACGAAGTTTATTTTGTGCGCAACGGCGATATTCATTACGCAAAGTTAGGCGAAAATGCCGACAGCCGCATCAAACCACAGCCGGTAATCGTGCTGGAAGGAACCGTTAAGAACCCTGCCGGTCAAGGTGTTGAAGCAGACATTACGCTGAGGCGCCGCGAGGACAAAAGTTTTGTGACGGGTAGCCGCAGCAATGCCAAAACCGGAGAGTATTCCATGGTCTTTCCCCGAAAAGAAGGCGAATACATCCAGGAAATTCGCTTTAGTGAAGGTTATGTGGTCGAAAATGCCATTTCGGTGACCGCACAAACACCGGCTTTGGTGGAAAAACCAGTTGTAGCAGATCCGGAGCGACTCCTGAAATTTGCTCCCCCGGTCGTAAAACAAGACTTGCCGGTGCCGGAGCCTGTTGTAAATGTGCCGGTGGAAAAAGCAGTCGCTCCCGCCAGCGCAGTGACAACACTAAAAGCAGTGGTGTATTTCGATACCGATCGCTCGGAAGTGACGCCTGCTGCGGCACAATCGCTCAACGAAGCGCTGGAAATCCTGAAAGCTAACAGCGGGTGTAGCTTATTGCTAACGGGCCATACAGATGCCGATGGCACAAAGGCTTACAACCTGGGCTTGTCGCAACGGCGCGCGCAAAGCGTGGCGGATTTTTTGAAAAAACAGGGCATCCAACAGACTGCCACCCAGTTCTCAAAAGGAGAAACCGATCCCGTTGTTGAAAATGAAACGGCCGATGGCAAAAGAAAAAACCGGCGAGTAGAAGTAGAGATTGAGTGTGTGGTTTCGGATCAATAATTTGGAAAGAGCCGGCCTGATACAGCGCGCCGAAACAACGACCATTGTTTTATGGGCGATGTCGCGGCGGTATGGTACACCTGATAATCGGATCAGGTCAGTTTGAATCAAAAAAGCATGAGCCATCCCGAATTTTTTCAAATCCTGATTTAAGTTTCGGAGAAGTCAACTATTTGTAGATCAATTTATTCCAAAGGTACGGCAACATCATAGAGGTCGCAAAGGCGGCCGCGATCCTTCGACAAGCTCAGGAACCGTTTGACATCATGGTGGCCACGTGCGACCTCTCCGAGGTCGAAAAATTCCGTTTCGATTATTTTCTACAAACAGATGACCTCTCCGAGGTCTTTTTTAACCAAAATTCGGGATGACTCATGAGGTCTTTTTTAACCAAAATTCGGGATGACTCATGTTTAAATTGCTGCACAAATATTTATTTCAAAATGACTTTCCCGGAATACTTACCCAATCCTTCTACCTCCACTTTATAAAAATAAATCCCTTTGGGCAGTTCATTGCCGTTGAAAAGGAAGCGCTGTCCTTCAAACCCTTTTCGCATCGCCAACCGGCCAAACGAGTCGTACAGAACAAAAGTGGCGCTTACAGGCTGCTCCGTTGGGATTTCAAAAGTGACTTCGCCTGCGGATGGGTTTGGGTAGGCGAGCAATTCGCCAAGGCCCTCCGGTAATTCGGTGACGTCGGTGGCAACTTCGATGAAATTAATACCGATCGTATGGAATACGGGGTTGGTAATGACCGGGTCGTTAAAATCGAAGTAAATGGCCGCTTCGTTTTCAATCACAGACTCCAGTGCTACATCAGGTTTCTGGGAAATGCTGAAGCTCACAAACCCATGCGACAGTGCCTCATTTATATTGGAGTCGGGTAGTAAAATGTTGTCGAACCGGAAGATGGCCACCGCATCGCCTTCCATATCAAATTCGTAATTGTGGCTGGAAGCGCCGACTTTGATGCTGGCCGGATCAAGGAACGGCGAAAGTGTATCCCGAATGACTACCGTAAAGGCCGTGTCTGTGCCCGTATTCTGGAAGCGGATGCGGTATTCGAGGTCGGTGTTGGGTTCGATGTAGTGCTGGGCGCCGTAACCTTTGGGCAAACCCATTTTATCGTTCGGGTCGTAGGCACCGATTACTTGCTCACAATCTATGTCAATGGAAAGTTCGCCATCATTCTGTGGGAATTCGTTTGCAAACCCTGTACTGAACATGTGCATGGAATTGAGGCCACAGCCTTCTACAAAAGCAGTAGGGAAGGAGTTTCCCGGATGGTTGGGTTCCTGCTCGCTGCTGATGCGCCAGGTAGCGCCGTTGGCAGGTTGTTCAACCGTACTCAATTGCCCGGGTTCAAAGACTTCACTGCCTTGCAGGAAGATGATCTGGTCTTCGATCACGATGTAGTCTATCGGTTCGCTGGTTGGCGCAGTCCCGATATTTTCCAGCTCCAAAACCACGATGGAATCCCCTTCGCATTGTGCCCTTGCTACCATGCTGGCGCCTGACCAATTGAACGAAACCCCACAAATGCTATCGGGAAAAGCATGGGCTTCCATACACAGGGTTTGGTTGAGAGCGGTATTGCAACTGACATAAGCCAATATGCTGAAACTACCACATTCACCTATGCCCACATTGCCAACCGGAAAAGTGTACGTGTTGCCTGTTTGCCCCGAGTGTGGTATGGTGCTGCTTTGTATGGTCATCAAACTGTCCAGTGTTACCTCAATGAAAGCATTTTCTGCTGTTACAGTGCCGAGGTTGCAATATTGTACGTAGAGAGCATTGTCAAAACACCGCCGAAGGAATGGCGTGCCGATGTCAACCTGCATAGCTGGGCAATTAACGACTGCCTGTAGTAGGAAGTCATTAGAAATGGTGTCGCCTTCTGAAGAGAAATTGAACACAATTGGGTTTTCACATGCCGACCAGAGGTTATTTTGCTCGAGGACTTCCAAAGTATAAGCGCCGGGACTTACCGCTATGGAATAACGCCCATTGTCATCGGTAACATCAAAGAAATCAAAAGTCCCTGTAGTTGCCCTAACAATCCAGCCTCCGAGTGGCATCTCCCCTGCTGAGACAGAACAATCCTGGTTTTCATCAAATACGACCTGTCCTTGAAGCAAGCTGGAATAAAGCGTTCCATTGGCTTGCAATTTTAAAACATAGGCAAATGCCGGGGTATCTAGATTATATGAACCGACTGGCATTGGAACGGCCCTCCCTACCAGATGGAAGTTGCCATCACTAGATTGCATAATAGATTTAAGGGTACCTTGATACTGGGAGGTGTATAAGAATTCAAAGTCGCCTGAGTTATTAAGTTTTAGAACACCAGGGTTGGGGTTATATATAGCAGGGAGAAGATTATGGATATACCCTGCAAAGGCGAGACCGCCATCAGTTGTTTCAATGAATTCTGACACACTAATGAACCTGGCTCCTAATTGTGGGAGCATATCAAGTTCTTTCGACCAAAGTTGCGCCCCAGCCGCATCAAGTTTTAAAATACGGTTGTGTATGCCTCCGTAAGCCAGAGTAGCATAGCCCCCATCGGATGTAGCAATTACCTTGACTATAACATTTTGAACTTGAGGCAGATAGGTATCTGTTGTCCATTGTTGGTTACCGTTCGCGTCGAATTTAACAAGACTGATAGCATCAGGCGGATTCGCTGCTGCATACAGGAATCCTCCATCCGCCGTAGCCACGGCTTGCCCCAGGAGGAAAGTGTCCACATAAACTGTTCTATACCAAATAGGCAAACCATCCAGATCAACCTTTCGGATGCTTAGGGCACCTGCGCCATTGTTGTGAAGAGAAACATAACCATCAGAAGACTGGATGATATTTTGGGAAAATAATCCAATCAAATCGGTTTCTTCAGGGTTCAATATAGTAGCAGCAGTATCAATTTTCAGAATTTGACCACTGGAGACAAGATCTATGTTTCCAGATGGCAAAAGGAACATTTTAGAAAAGGCTGAAATCCCAGGCAATGGCCTATGCCATTTTTCAATACCAAGTTCGTTCGTACGCGTGATGGTACGAATCGGAGGAAAAAAGTTGGAACTATCGCCCAAAATCAGATAGTCGCCGTCAGGTAGTTGGATGGCTTTAAGAAAGTTATCACGCATCAAATTTGTCTCGTACAATTGCTCCCAACCCTGAGAAAATCCCAAAACCGTAGTAAACAAAAACAAGAGAATAGAGATCGTATTTTTCATAGCTAAAGGTTTTTTAATTGTTTAGTCAAAGGTGGGCAAACTATTCTCTGCAAGCAATAACAAAAAAGGAATCTTGTCAATTTTTTTGACCTGTTTGTTTTTAGAAATAAGTTTGTGTATATTTGAATTATAAAATTGAAAACAAGTAGATTATGCGGTAATTTATTTTTGATTTATATCCAAATTTTGTCAATTTTTTTATGGAAAAAAGCCCACTCTTTCGCACCTTTTTAACCCTTGAAAAGCAAGAACGCCGACAATTGCGCAAGCTTGTGCGTTCCCCGTTCTTCAACCAGCGGGAAGACGTGGTGCGCTTGTTCGACCACTTGGACCAACATGCAGATGCAGCCGGCCTTCAATTGAGCAAAGCCAAAACCTTCGCAAAGGTTTTTCCAGGCCAACCCTACGACGATGCCTTGCTGCGTCACGCCATGAGTTTTCTGATGCAAAACATCCGGGAATACCTCATTTGGGCCGAGGTAGGCCGGTCGGAATTTGAGCGGCACATGCACCTCGCCCGAAACCTGCGCCGCCGGGGCCTCGACGACCAGTTTCAACGCGCGCTCGATCAGGCAGAAGCCTCCGCCAGCCAATTGCACAATGCCGACCGGCACCTGCAATTGTTTCAGTTGCAGAGCGAACGCTACAACGCTGCCATTCGCCAGCAACGACGGGGCGAAATGGGATTGCAGCGCCTGGCTAATGAGTTTGCCAATTACTTTGCTGCCAACCTGTTGCGACAAGCCTGCGGCATCGCTACACACCAGTCTATGACCAATCAGGAGTACCATATCCCCTTGCTGACAGAAGTGTTGGCCAAAGTTGCCGCCGGGGAGTTTGCCGATGTCCCGGCAGTGCAATTGTATTTTCATGCCTACCAGGCGCAGCAAAGTTTGGAAAACGAACCAC
>JABWAJ010000495.1 GCA_013361075.1 Saprospiraceae bacterium
TCGGATGTTGTGAAAACAATTGAAGTGTACGGAGAAATGCACAGATACATTCCGGTTATCGCCAAATGGGCCGGTTTTTCAAACATTGGCGAAAAAGTAGTGGAACACCGTGCCCGCAAGTACGGGGTGACCAAATTCGGCCTCGAACGGTTCATCAATGGTTTTTTAGATTTGCTTACCATCAGTTTTGTCGGCAAATTCGGCAAAAAACCAATGCATTTTTTTGGGACACTGGGCGTGCTGTTTTTTACAATCGGCTTTGTCATCTTGTCTTACCTGAGCATACTCAAACTGATTTATTCCAAATACGGCATTGCCGACCTGCCACTGTTCTATTTTGGCATCCTTA
The DNA here is from genome assembly GCA_013361075.1 of Saprospiraceae bacterium. Lineage (GTDB taxonomy): Bacteria > Bacteroidota > Bacteroidia > Chitinophagales > Saprospiraceae > JABWAJ01. Next base: position 350 of record JABWAJ010000495.1, read on the forward strand.
CGATCATCATTGGCACCCAATTGTTTGTAACCGGTTTTCTTGCCGAATTGGTTACCCGCAACGCTGCCGGACGCAACGATTACCTGATTGAACAGCGGATTGAAGGAAAAAGCGCATGAAGGTAATCACCATCCTGTCTCCGGCGCATCCTTTACGCGGGGGCATCGCATCTTCGACGGAGCGATTGGCGCAGGAACTGCAACACCAGGGCTATCAGGTGAATATCATTTCTTTCAGCCTGCAATACCCCGGATTTCTCTTCCCGGGAAAAACGCAATACACGACCGACCCGCCGCCTGAGGGACTGACGATTACGCAGGAAATCAATTCTGTTAATCCCCTGAACTGGCTGAAGGTTGGCCTGCGTTTGCGGCGGGCACGCCCCGATTTGATTATTGCGCGATTCTGGCTGCCTTTTATGGGGCCTTCTCTTGGTGCCATCATGCGTTTGGCAAAATCAAATAACCATACCCGGGTGATCGCCCTTACCGACAACATCATTCCCCATGAACGGCGCTTTGGCGACCGGTTGTTTACCCGGTTTTTTCTGAACGCAGCCGATGCTTTTCTGGTGATGTCGAAATCGGTAGAACAAGATGCGCATACCCTTGCCCCCGGAAAACCCGTTGCACTGGCCCCGCATCCCGTATATGACAATTATGGCGATCCGGTTCCCCGGGAAGCCGCACTCGCTCAACTTCAACTCTCTCCGGAATTCCATTACCTGCTTTTTTTCGGGTTCATCCGGGAATACAAGGGATTGGATTTATTGCTGGGCGCTATGGCAGACCCCCGCATCCGGGAACGCAACATCCGGCTCCTTGTGGCTGGCGAATATTATGGCAATCAGGAACAATACGACCGGCTCATCGAACGACTCGGCATCCGGGATCTGCTAATCCTGAAAACAGATTATATACCAAACGATGCAGTGAAATATTATTTTAGCGCTGCTGATCTGGTGGCACAACCCTATCGTTCAGCAACTCAAAGCGGTATTTCTCAGCTGGCTTATCATTTTGAAAAACCCATGTTAGCCACCAATGTCGGGGGGTTGCCCGAAACGGTTGCCCACGGCCAAAGCGGTTACATTGTGGAGGTCAACGAAACTGCCATCGCCGATGCCATCGTAGATTTTTATGCCGAAAACCGACAGACGGCCATGACAAAGTGGGTTGCAAATGCCAAGTCGCAATACAGCTGGGAGAATATGGTAAAGGTGATTGAGGAATTAATGAAAAGATAGTTGGCAGGCTTCAGTTGCAGTTGGCAGTGGTGGGTTTGTTCCGGATGAAAATACAAGACCGTAGAACAGTTGGCAGGGTCTGCGTGTGGCCAACTTAACAAAATACTCATTAACGTTAACAATCGAAAAAGGCAATGGCTCGATCCAAAGCAAATCCGGACCTGCTCGACAAAAGCATCATGATCAAAGCCACCGTTCTGGCGGGGGTCGTCTTTGGGATTATTCTCATCATTGTGGGATTGATTCGCAATTATCTTAACATCGTCCCCGGGTCTTTTGGCGACCAGGTACATACGGGCATTAACCTGCTTCTGTGCTGGCTTTCTGTAACCAGCGCCGTGAAAACAATGGAAAACATGCGCAAAGGCATCCCCACATGGCGTTTGCTGACCGCTGGTTTTATCGTTCCTTTAGTGGGTGTGGTGTTGTATCAGCTGGTTTTTCATATTGTATCCGCATTTAAAGATGTCAAAGACGCCAATGCAACCGGGTTCAAATCCGTTTTGTTCTACATGGCCATTGGCATGGTGGTTGCGGGGGTAGCCCTCATCAATCTGAGGGTTAAAAACAGAAAAAAAGGCGCCGTTATTGAAATCGCTTTTGTTGTTTCGGTGGCGTTGTTGTTTGTGTTGTTAATGAAGTAAAAGCCCCGGCCTCAACGTAAGCCCCTGGAGCCGTATTCATTCATATTTTTGCGTACCGAATTCATTTTAGTTCATACACCCAACTCCCCTTTCGGGTACAGGTGGGCCGGAACCTACTAATCATGCAAAATCGCATCCGTCAAGCCATTAGCGACAGCATTCAAACCAAAGAAAAACTGCTGAATGATGCCAAAATGCTCGAAACTGTGGAGCAGGTCGCCAGTGTCTGTATTGACGCCTACCAACAGGGTCGAAAACTGCTTTTTTGTGGCAATGGCGGAAGTGCAGCCGACGCCCAGCACCTCGCTGCTGAATTATCAGGAAGGTTCTACTACGATCGCCCACCGCTGTTTGCAGAAGCGCTGCATGTAAATACTTCTTTTGTAACTGCAGTGGCCAACGATTATAGCTATGAAGCAGTTTATGCCCGTATGGTCCGGGCTGCTGGCCGGCCTGGCGATGTGCTGTTTGCTATTTCCACTTCCGGCAATTCGCCCAATATTCTCAAAGCCATCGAAGCCGCAAAAGAATGCGGCATGATCGTGGTGGGCCTGACCGGGGCAAGTGGCGGCCAAATGCGTGAACGCTGCGATTATTTGCTCAATATGCCTTCCTCAGATACACCCCGCATTCAGGAATGCCACATGCTGGTGGGGCATACGATTTGTGAGCTGATTGAGGGGGCTTTGTTTCCGGGCATTCCCTAAAACCCCGGCAATACCATCACCGCATTTTGCATCATTCGCGACGGTCCGCGCCAGGAAATTCTGTAACTATCGCATCCAAGAGTGCTATGTACGGGTGAGGCACACGATTTGTGATGACTGGGGCCGATTTGTTTCTCAAGCCATGCCCTGAGCCATCTTTCCTGCCCATGTAATCTTTCCATTCTTACCACCTGAAGGTATTGTGCTTTTCCTGAACGCCATAAAAACAATCGAAAATACATTATTTTTTGTGTTTAAATTTAAAATAAACAAACAAAAAATGTAATTTTGGATAAAAAAAATCAACACCCACATCATATCCGATCAATACCCTGCCAAATAAATAGAACTAAAAATGGAAGAATTATTGCAGCACTTTCAAAATATACAGTCCATTATCCAGCGCAATAAGGCGGGTGCTTTGTTTGCGGCAAATAGTTACATGCTAAGCACCTATTGGGAAGTCGGCGCTTATTTAAGCTATCGCCTGACCGAGCGTATCTATGGCACTAAAGTAGTGGCCAAATTGGCTGAATGGCTTCAAAATCAAGAACCAGGAATAAAAGGATTTGATCGGCGCAGTCTTTATCGAATGCGCGATTTTTTTGAAACATGGTTTACAGTGGATTGGGCTGGGCTTAACCTTCCTAAATATCTAATAACGAATCCATTCCTTGATCTGTCCGAAAAAATACTTCCTTATGAAATGGAGATTGTGGGATCAGTGATCCCACAATCTCCTCCTCTGCCTTTGATTATTTCCCGCATCACCATTCGGAATTCGACCTAAAAAAAGCCCTTATCGCGCAAATGAAAAAATTCTTGCTCGAACTAGGCCGCGATTTCCTGTTCATTGACGAAGAAATGCACCTCAAAGTAGGCCTGAATGACTATTTTGTTGATCTCGTCTTTTTTCACCGCGAACTTCAATGCCTTGTTGCATTTGATTTAAAAATAGAGGAGTTCAAGCCCGAACACTTGGGTAAAATGAATTTTTACCTCGAATTGCTTGACCGTGATACCCGCAAGCCCCACGAAAACCCTTCCATTGGTGTAGTCCTGTGCAAAACAAAAAATGACGAAGTCGTTGAAATAGCCATGAGTCGACAGCTTAGTCCGGCTTTAGTGGCTGCTTACGAAACCAAATTTGTTGACAAAAACCTGCTGCGCCAACTTTTGCACCAGTGGGCCGAAGATTGGGAGCAAGCCAGAGAGATAGACGCAGAATAAAAACTCCTTTCAAAACCCCGGCAATACCATTACCGCATTTTGCATCATTCGCGACGGTCCGCGCCAGAACATGCGGAACTGCACATTGTCTACCAGAAAAACGACCTTCCCCTGCCCCATCGGCAGCACACCGGCAAACGTATTTCCGGCAAGGAGTTTCAGGTTATCTTTAGCAGCATAGCCCGCTACCAGTAATTCATCTGCATTTTTGTGGTAATAGCCAACTGTATGCAAATCCGGGTCGGGTTTGAGG
>JABWAJ010000496.1 GCA_013361075.1 Saprospiraceae bacterium
CAAAATTAAAAGAAAGTCTAAGGAAACATATGACGATGATTGATAAAAGTACTGGTAAACCAGCATATCAATTAGCTATTGAAACTGATAGAGATGCACAATTATTATTTGCATTACAGGGTCCCTGGGTGTACGAAGTTACCCCGTTTGCACTCGCTACGCATTCGTTCACATAAGTAATGCCGTTGCATCCGCAAACAGGCTGGTAATTGTAGTTGCAATTGGCGGTGGGATTCATTTGTTCCGGGTCGATACATCCTCCGAAACAAACTCCTTCGGTATAATCAGTAACCCCGGCAGCTTCGGCGTAGCAACTGTTCAGATAAGTAACGCCATTGGCACCACAAACCGGGGCAATGACATCAGGGCAGGTATTCGTGGTCACCGCCTGTACGACCTCAACACTTGCTTCAGTACGAGCTACTGCATAGGTGTTCATGTTGGCGTCGATCATCTTGACGTTCTCCACTTGCAGTTTTAGCAAGCCGGGCAGCATATTTGCCGGCACATCATCCACAATCAGAGAAATTGTGCCGATGTATCCATAACCATTGACGTTGGACTGATTCAATCGGGTAATGGTCAGCTCGGCAAGGCCGGTATTGTCATTGACTTTGAATAAATGAGCTGAATTTGTACCGTCCGGGTCGTACCAGGCATCCTGTGCCGCCTGAAAAAATACGCCGTTGGTTTTTACAAATTCCTCATTGAAACGCATCGTAAACGAGATGCCGTGAAAAAGGTTAGCCGGTAGTACATCCGTGCCTAAGCTGATTTTGATATCTACGCGCATCCCCGGCGTGGCCGAAGCGACGGCGCTTTCCAGAAGAATTGGGGCATCCAGGCCCGTCTGACCGTTGTGATAATTTTCCGGAGTGACCAATCCGTGGGTTAGGTTGTAGTTGGCCTGAATGGTTGAACTTAAATCGGCCATGCTCACTGTTCCGTTCCCATCCCCGTCGGCAAAAGCGTAGTTGACATTGCCGGGGAAATATTCGCTCCACATCTGGGTTACCGGTTGTGCTTCCCAGTTGGTGGTTGCATTGGGTCGGGGTGCGCCTCCGTTGTTGTAGGCGATACCCCAGAAAAGCACGTCCACCCCGTTTACGATACCATTGTTGTTAATGTCTCCCGGCCAGAGCATCTGGGCATGCGAATGCTGAAGCAGTCCCATTGCCAAAACCAAGGAAAGGATGCGGAGTGTAGTAGTTTTGTTCATCATTTTTGTATTGTAGTTCGTGGAATCGGAATTAGGAAATTAGACTGTTTATCCGTCAATGGTAACAGTTGTTATGAAAAAATAAAGTCATCCGGTCAAACTCGAATCAACGCATTGTACTGTATGTTGTGCAATTGCCAGCCTCAGGCTAATGCAACCAATACAAACGCAAATGAGAGTAAGGCATAGATAACTGCTTTACTTTGTTGTTTAATTGAAAAGGGAATTCATACATTCATTAACACAGCCAGGGTTCCATCTTGAAGCGGGGCACTAAGCAGATGGAGGGTATAAGACTTGAAGGGAGTCATTGTATCCCGACTGCGGCGTAAAGATAGAAAAATAATTCGTCGTGATCTATTTTTAGACTTAATTTTTTATACCCCGGAGAGGGTGCAAAAGGCTTTTTTTACGTTTGGGAGCCTGTTTTTTTTACAGCCTCCTGAGAATTGACCCCAGCCCAGCTTCCCTCTTCACAAAAAGGATGGAATCGCGCAAAGAGTTCTTCACTATACCATCCGGTTTCCCGGGTGCGGCGCACGACCGTTTTGTGAAATCCGCTTTCATACGCATAAGCCTTCATGGCATGACTGTTTTGCCAAAGGCTGAACGTTGCCTGCTGAATCAGGGGCAATTCGCCAATGCCAACCGAAAAAAGCAGGCCCGCCCGCCCGCTGATGGATCGGCTGACCGGGGGCACAAATTTCCAGAAATGCCAGAGTTGTGCAGGTTTGATGGTTGCACGGGTCAGGACACCCACTACAGCTGCTTCATCGTATGCGACTGTAATGTTGAAAGGCGATATCCCATCCCAGGAACCATGCGACTTTGCCGTGCGCATAAAAACGGTCCAGTTTTCGGTGCTTTGATTTTTTAGCTGTACTGCGGTCGCGTGTTCGCTAAAAAACTGACGGGCTGCGGATTCGTTTTCCCAAACCCCCAACAGGCCGTAGACCCCCAGATTGGGCCGGATGCTGAAACCATTGCCCCCGCCGCTGCCCAGCATTTTGGCAAACTGCAAGCCCTCGATGCCTTGCAACAATTGGCGGGAACGGCCCATTTGGGTGAAGGCCTGCCAGCGGCGGCGAATGCCCTGGTAGCGAAAAAAACTAACGGTGACGATCTGTTGGTCAGGCATGATTTTGTGTAAATTGCTTTTATCTAAAATCTCCGGGCGATAAAAAGGTTCTGGAAGTGCCGAAATTATAAATTTGCATCCGTATCAAATCAATACCACCTCATGCTGTTGCACATCACCTGGAATGTTTCACCGGAAATCATCGAGATCGGTTCTTTTTCCCTGCGCTGGTACGGGCTGCTGTTCGCAGCGGGGTTTCTGACCGGCTTGTTCATCGTGCGGCGCATGGTGCTGGCAGAAGGTGCCCCGGAAGCCTGGCTGGATAAGGCTTTCATCTACATCGTTATTGGCGCTGTGGTTGGTGCACGCCTGGGTCATGTCTTTTTTTACGACTGGGAATACTATTCCAAAGATCCCTTGAAAATTCTGAAAGTGTGGGAAGGTGGCCTGGCCAGCCACGGTGGTGCCATCGGCATCATCCTCATGCTGTGGCTGTTTTCGGTGCGGGTTTCCAAAAAATCCATCCTCTGGATTCTGGACAAAGTGGTGGTCCCCACTGCGTTGGCTGGTTGTTTCATCCGTTTGGGCAACCTGATGAATTCTGAAATTTATGGAAAAGCAGCCGACGTTCCCTGGGCGTTCATTTTTGTGCGCAGCGACCCCAATGCCCTGCCACGCCACCCTGTGCAATTGTACGAGTCGCTTTCTTATCTGGTTTCCTTTTTTATCCTGTATTATACCTACTGGAAAACCGATAAAAAAGACAAGCCTGGCTTCGTTTTCGGGTTGTTTTTGTTGCTTATCTGGGGATTCCGCTTTGTGTGGGAATATGTGAAAGAAAGCCAGGGCGGGTTTGAAACAGCTTTTGGAAATGCCCTCAGCACCGGACAACTACTGAGTATTCCGTTTCTGCTGATTGGTGCTTATTTTGTGTTTCGGAAAAAACCAGAGGCAGGCAGTTAAGGTATATTTTTCGGTCTGGGGTTGTGTAAAGAGATACACAACCCCGACCACTATTTCCGCACCAACAATACCCCCCCAACCAGCACGCAAACGCCTGCAAGCACATAAAGCATAGTGGTTTTGCGCGTGGCTTCTTTGTCTTCAGCCGACAATTTGAACCCGCCTATTTCGAGCGTAGCTCTATCTTCTTCGCTGTTGGTATAGGCGTAAATGCCAATGCCGATTCCGAGAACCAGCAACACGAGTGCGATGTTTTTGCTCATAATAAGTGAGTATTTGAAGATTTGAGTATTTGAAGATGCGAGCACAGAACGATCACCCAACAACGAACAACCCTAACAGGATGTGAGAACAGACCAATAACAAGTAACCAATAACAAATAACCAGTTCCAGTCTATTCTTCAAAAAAACCAACGCTCCCACCGACCCAGTCCTTGTCTTTGTTGTAGCGAACGCCTACCATTTCGCCTTTGCTGAGGCGGATGAGGTTGTTCACGAGTTGTGGTCGCGGTGCGCCATCTTCCCAAAGAAACATCATGCGCATTTCGCATTTGGCAGGCACATTGGGCGTCGGAATCACCGGTGCATATTCCATTTTTCGCTGTAGGATAAAGTTCGACCGGTCTTCTACCGCATCAAAATCAGCCCTGGTCGGGTTGATGATGACGCCTTGTCCGGAGAAGGAAAACAGCGGTTTGAGTACATAGCGCTCCAGATCTTCAGGAGCCGTATCAAGGTCGCTGAGAAAATAAGATTTGGGCACAAAAGGGCTGTTTAACAGCGGCAGGGTATGTTTGCTGATGCGGAAAAACCAGTTGGGATGCCCCACCCAGTGCGCATTGATTTCTTCTGTAAATTCAAATCCCCGGGGCAAGTCATGGCGTTTGTGCAACTCATCAAAAATGACGCTGTTGTAAATGCGTTCGATGCCAATTTTACGCCCGTCTTTGATGTAATACAAGTCTTTTCCTTCCTTTTTTACATCGCTGATGCAGACAAATTCGAGGCCGATTTCACGGCGTGAAATGTAAAAATCAATGGCCGTGTTCTGATTGGGCGGCTCCACTTCCAGCAGGATTGCATTTTCGGGGCGGCTGTTGCCAAAAATAATTTTCCGGAGCAAAGCAATGTACTCCTCAGAGTTCAT
>JABWAJ010000497.1 GCA_013361075.1 Saprospiraceae bacterium
GGGAGACACTGATAAAAAATTAGTGATCGACCTTTCCATTCCCAACAACGTTCATCGTGCCACCACCCAGGACTTCCCGATGCAGTACATCGAAATTGACGACCTGCGCCAATTAGCCAAAGAAAATCTCGCTTTCCGCGAACAGGAAATTGCCAAAGCACAAAAATTACTAACCGCCTACCTCAATAACTTTCCCGATACACTGCGCCACCGTCGTGTAGAATTGGCTTTGCGCGCCATTCCTGAAGAAGTGCGCGCCGTAAAAGAAAAAGCAATCAACGAAGTATTCAGAAAGGAAGTGGCTGAATTAGATGCTCCTACCCGGGAGTTGCTGGAGCGCATGATGACCTATATGGAGAAAAAATGTGTGGGCATTCCTATGAAAGTGGCCAAGGCTTCTCTGACCTCACCGGTTAAATCCATACAATCAAAACAGGAATCTTTGCTAACGACGCAGTCTTAAGCTTTATGGTGACAGCGGTGAAGCAGGCCCGTCCTCGTCAATTGGCTCTACGAGTACTACTTTTTCATCAATGATGCCAACTACACGGACCGGAGTGCCCGGAGAAATGGCTTTCCCTGAAGTGACGGCTTCTACGGCAAAAGGTGCTTCGCGTACGTTGAGGTGAACGGAACCGAAGCCATTGCGGTGAGGTGGAATGGTCTTTAATGCTTTTCCGGTGCTTTGATCGGCACTGTGCAGGTCAAAATGGTCGCGAATCAATACCTGTCGGGTTAAACGCACAAAAAACCGACTTGCCACAATACCTGTAAGCCCGGAACCGATACCTGCCGAAATACACACCGGAAGAGACAGGTGGTGGTAAAAACTCACCAGCAAACCCCAGGTCCCGAAGGTGATGAACGGCAGGAGGAAACGAACAGAAAAAGCAGCTTTGGGCGGTGCATTCGGCTCTGGTTTTCCAAAAATGCTCAGCGCCGCAAAAATAACCAGCAGGACGGTGGAAACCGAAGCCACCCCCCAGGCAATTTGCCGGGCAAGTGCCTGTTCATGCCATGCGTTGCTGAATAACAAAATATCCATTCCGTCAGGGATTTTCATACGCCATAAGAGCGTCAGGCACAAAACTACACCTTGAAAGCGGCTTGAGGGCATCGCTTCGACAAAGCGGGCTGCTTTATCGCTGTACCTACAAGAAAAAGGGATTTTTGTCAACTTACCCTTTACAAGTGGAGGCAAATCAAGGACGATCCTGAGTTGAAACGGGGTATTGTAACGACATAAACTCGAAAAACCTCAGCGCTAAAATATCCTCAAAACCGCGGGCTGCTGTGAAAAAGCACAATAAACACAATAGCCATACGCATGGCAGCGGGCACGTCTTTATCCAGTTCATCAACGACCACCCAATCCCTCGGGTCGCCGGTGAAGGCCGTGTAGATTTCCATATTGCCGTAATTGCCCTGCACCTCCCATTCGTCCCAGGTGTTGTTGTAGCGGCAGGTTAAGGTGAGTTGGATGTCGTTATCCGAAATGCGCCACTCCCGGAAATTGTTGTTCCAAAGAATTTTTGCGCTGACAATTTCGCCTTCATTGCTGCGGATTTCCCATTCGCCGGGATCGTTGGGCCACTTGATTTTGATGGCACCGCCGAGCCCGGCTATGTTGTATTCCCACTCGTCCCATTTCCCGGCATCCTGCCAGCGCAGGCGCAGATCGCCTTCGTCCTCGCCTGCATAGACAACCCATTCGCGGAAAGAATCACTCCAGCGCGCACCTGCACCCGTCAGCAGTTGCGCAGAAGTATGCACTGCCGGAAAAAGTAAGGCTATCCACAAAACGAATTTCGTCATAACAGGTGGTATTGATTTACACGATGCTTGCACAACGGTGCAGACACCAGCGGAAAAGATTCTGCAGGGATAACGAAATTCCTGAGTCAACGAGTATTTTGCTTAAAACGGCAGGTCGTCGTCGCTGCTGCCACCCGAAAAAGCAGGTTCGTCGTTTGCGCTGGGGAAGGAGCCGTCGCCGCCGGAAGCCACCGGAGCTGCTGCCGCACCCTGCGATACTTTTTCTACCCGCCACGCATTCAGGTTGGTAAAGTATTTCCCCTGCCATTCGCGACCGCGCAGGTCGAAATGCACTTTCATCTGCTCGCCTTCTGAAAAGGAGTCTATCAGGGCGCAGCGATCCTGCGTCAATTGAAATTTAACGAATTCAGGGTAGTTGCCGCTTGCTACTTCAATGACGAATTCCCGGGCCTGAAATTTTTCAGATTTGCTTTCGGTTTCGTACTTTTTAATCAGTTTGCCTTCCACTTCAAATGACATGACTCTAATATTTTATGTGAATGATGGTGTTTTGCGTTCAGCAGCCAAAGTTAAGATTTGAAAACAAGAATTGCTGCAGGAATGTCACTTCGCTGCGTCCTTCCACCGCCAGAGATAGACGCAGGCCCACGACCGGTAAGGGCGCCAGGCATCTGCAATCTCTGTCATGCGCTGGCGGAGCGCTTTCCCGGTTTCGGTCAATCCGTATAATTTGATCATTGAATTTTGCACCCCAAGGTCATCCATCGGAAAAACGTCTTCCCGACGCAGGGTAAACATCAGGATCATTTCCACGGTCCAGCGCCCAACGCCTTTTATTTGGGTGAGCCGCTTCAGAATCTCCTCATCTTCGTGTTCGTCCCATTTGTACCCGATCAGGTTTTCTGCCAAAAAAAACTCAGCCACATTGCGTACATAGCTGGCTTTTTGGTACGAAAGCCCCACCCCGCGCAAAGTTTCTGTGTCTAATTTCACCAAAGCCTCGGGCACGGGATAGCCTTCCGGAAATAAATCGAGAAACCGCTGGTGAATGGTGGCCGCAGCTTTGATGGACAACTGCTGGTAAATGATGGATTCAACCAGTTCTGCATAAAGATCGCCCTTACTCTGCGAAGGCGCCGGCTGAATGGCAGCCACCAGAGGGCGAAGGCGTTCATCGTTGGAAAGGTGTAGTCGGGCAGCCTCTGGAACCATGTGCTTTATTTTTGTGCGTTGCGAATGAGGTAAAAAGCAGGGATGGCAAAAATGATATTTGGCAACCAGATTCCCAGCAAAACCGGTATGATTTTGCCTGAAGCAAAGACAATAGCAAACCGGGAAACAAATACAAAAATAGCACCGATTGCAATGCCAATGGCCAGGTGCAGTCCCATCCCGCCCCGCACTTTCCGAGCGGCAACAGCCATGCCGATGAGCGTCAGAATGAAAATAGAAAAGGGTTCGGCTGTACGCCGCTGCAACTCCACTTCGTAGCGTTGGGCATTTCCTACGCCGCGTTCGCGCTGTTTGCTTAAGTAGCGCATCAGTTCGGGCGTAGTCATGCTGGTGTGCACTTCCGCTACTTCCAGGAAGTCGGCAGGAGAAAAATTGAATGTCGTATCTTTTTGATCTTTCCGGCGGGAAATCAAGGTTTCTTTATCCCCATCAAAATGGCGGATTTCATAGTTGACCAGGCGCCACCTGTTGGGGGGGCCAATCCATTGAGCACGGGCCGCCTTCAGCACGGAAACCATTTTGTTGTCTTTGAAATGTTCGATCCGGAAATGCTGCGCGCTGGTATCCTGCCTGCTGAAAATGCCGATAAAAACTTTCGTATCCGGCGAGATGAAAAAGTGAAAATCGGAGCTTTTCTCTTTTTTGCGCTTGTTCTTATCTAAATATTGGCCTTCAATGTCCAACTTTCGTTCCGTCACCTGAGGAATGAAAAAATGATTGCCTGCTAAGTGTAAAAAAGCAATGAGACCAGCACCTGCTAAATAAGGGCGCATCAGCCTTTTGAAGCTCACTCCTGCATTAAAAATGGAAATGATCTCCGAGTTGAAGGCCATCCTCGACGTGAAAAAAATGACCGAAATCAGCGCAAACAAGGGCCACAACAAGCCATCAATGAAGAGAATAAATCCGGGGTAATAATCCAGCAGGATCTCTTTTTTGGTGATCGGCTCTTCGACAAATTTTTCTACTTTTTCACTAAAATCAATCGAGACGGCGATCATCGTGAAGATCAGGGCCGTAAAAAAAAAGGTGGAAAGAAAATTTCGAATAATGTACCAGTCGAGCTTCTTGAGCATAGTCAGCAGTATTGCGTACAAAGATACGCAATCGGGAGGTCATTTCAATCGGACATTTTCGGCCATAATCGGATAGCTTCATCTTCTTTGGCCGACATGAGCGTTTTCTCCTCCGGTGTTTTGTCCAGATACCCACAAAGGTGGAGCGCTCCGTGTGCCATTACCCGCCGCAGTTCAACGTCGAAAGCAGCACCAAACTTTTGGGCATTTTCCCGGATTCTGTCAATGCTGATGAAAATATCCCCCTCAATGGCGTCGGATGCTTCTGAATAGGGGAATGTGATCACATCGGTAAGGGTGTCGTGATCTAAGTAATCCA
>JABWAJ010000498.1 GCA_013361075.1 Saprospiraceae bacterium
AAACCTTGATCAGCGTCGTTCAGTGCCTGCTTAGCCGTAGGTAAGTTAAAATCATTCAGCACCTCATCCACTAAGTGCCATTTTTCAAATAAAGCTGCAAAGACAAACCGCACCGAACCGGAAGCCAAAGGATCCTGCCGGGCTTGCATTTTTTCAAAAACGCCGTCCATCAATTCCGTTTCCGCTTTGTCATGGAAACAAGTGTACCAGATCGCATCGCCATGCTGTTCGTGGCTCAAAATGTCGTACATCTCTCCCTTGTAGCGAAACTCGTCATCTTCCGTCCAGATCAGTTCCGGATGGCCTTGTTCTATCCAGCTTAACGGGATTTTTAACACCGTAACGGCAGCCTGATGCTCCTGCGATTTTTTTTCAAACCGCTCGCGGACCTCGTATCTGATTTTCGCCCTCAGCATGAAGGCCCAACTGTTCCAGGCTTGCGGGTGCAGCAGCAAAATCAATAGCAAGGCCGCCGCAAGCAACTGCCGGGAGTTGGTCAGTTGCTTGTGTTCCGAACAGTGATGTGTATTTTTTCCGGCCTGGCGCATGCATGGTGCAGTTGACCGAAAGTTAGTCATTTTTTAATTTCTATGGAGCTTTGCTGGAAAGTGGAAGTTCAAACACACCCGCTCTTGTTGTGGCAGTTGATGCTAATTTTGAGGGGGACCTACTCTTGTTCCAAAGTTCAACAGTCGCCCCTTCTACTCCGTTTTTGGATAAAGCATCAAGAACCTGCCCTTGTAAATTGCTGCGATCAGGCATGACTAAATTGTTTTATGAGGGTGAGTAAATGCTAGAAAATCTCTTCAATTGGATACACGTACAACAAATACAAGTAGAAGAACATCAAAGAGATAAAGAGAATAATGACGCCCAGTACCGGCGAACTGATGTGGATGCCTTCTTTAGACAGGCTGCCTTCTCCCCCCAGGCTGTCACCTATTTTGTCAGCCGGAACTTCCTTCAGGGCTTTTTTGAATTGCAGATAGGAAAAATAAATGCCGGCGATTACCAACGTGATCACGATGACAAAAATGATTTTGGAAGAAATCAATTGCCATTTGAATACCTTTTGTCTGTGGGCGTATCCGAAAATGCGGTATTGAAAATATCCCCGCATGGCCTCTTTATATCGGAGGTTTACAATGCTGTCTTCAGCATAAGCAGGTTGGTAAACATCCGGTAAAATCGGCAGGTCGGCAGGTTTTTTCCGGTTTTCCAATTCCGCCTGCTTGTTCTTAAAAAAGTCCTCTAAAGAGGTGGTTCCACCCGTGGAATCTTGTTGTGCCCAGCTTTTGGCGGCATTCCCAAAGAGACAAAAGAGGATAAAAGCAAAACAAACAGTTCTCATTTTGAACCTCCTTTTGTATTTTATGAAACCATTTACTTTTTTTTCTTGTCCTTTCCTTTTTTAGACGTTTTGTTTTTATCCGCTTCTTTAGCGCCCATAAGCATGGCATCTATTGAGGTTACCAAAAAATGATGCGTTAAAAAGAAGTCTTTGTTTTCCAGATAATCTTTCAGCGCAGCTGCATATTCATTTTCGCCTTTCAGTTCAAACTCCTTAAATAAAAACGGAGGCAAATCCAACAACTTTTCATTCAAGCCATTGATCCACCAGTATAGCGAAAAATACCATTTCTGATTTTCTGTACTCACAAATTCAGTCGGCGCCGGAGGAATGTCAACTTTTGGAGCACCAGTACTTAAGAGTGGAGAAACCGGCCTTGCCCCAAAATAAGGAGGTCTTGCCACCAGTAAGCTTGAATCGCCCCGTTTAATCAACATACCTTTGTCTCCCATGTATTTCAAATAATTTCCATTTTCGTAACTGATCCCCATCTCTCCCTCAGGTGTAATTTGAAATGTTCCGGTTCCCCAAGTACTCCTATCGATACCAATAAATTCAGCATAAGTGATTTTATTGGTATCCAGGTTAATGTTTGTGGCGTCAAAAGCAAAGCCCCTTTTCACTTCAACTTTACGGGTGTAATAAAAAGTACAACACCCGAAAGCGGATTGAAAGGTAGAAGGATTGGTGATTTTCAGATACCATCCTTGGGTGGTTTCCTCCCCTAACTTAAAATCATGTTCCAGTGGGCTGTCTCCTTCCCATTGAGCCTTTGGGCGCCTTAACTCATTGGCAACCAAAGCAACATGCAATGCAGGTGCACCACCTGTCCAATTGATTTTGGAGTAAACATAATGAGCATCTTCAGGTATCCGGAAGTCAAATTTCGTTTCATGAGGGGCAAGCTGAAAGCAAATGGTCTTTTCCATTAATACTTGACCATTTAAGGCAATGGTGGGCTTGACTTCTTGCGCATGCACTATATTCAAAACCATTCCACCCAAGATCATACAACTGAAAATTATCTTTTTCATGGGCGTTTTTTTAACTTATGGCCTGTGACAGATCAACAAACGCTAAAAGCGTCTTCAGCAACAGCAATAAAGCTATTGTATATTCAAACAGGACTCAATGATTTTTATCATTCACACAAAGAGAAATATCATCCTGCTGACACGAGGCGCTACTGGTAATTGGTCTCCCGGCCAGTTATCCCTATCGATGATTTAATCTTTTTGGAGAGGTAATCAACAGAAGCAGCCAGGGGCAAATAAAAAACGCCCCTCCTTCCACAAACCGGGAAAGAGGGGCGTTTTAAATAAAAGACAAATTAACAAGCTTGCAAATTGGCAAGGCAGATCAAAAAATCAAAGTCATGTTACTGACGCTAATCCCCTGTTTGCCAATTTGCCCCTTGCCTTTTCTTAAAAATCTTCTTCGATCTCTTCGAACTGCTCGCGGCGTTCGTACAGCTCAGAGCCGTCTTTCGGCGCTACGATCAAACTGTCGAAACGGCGGGAACCGGTTCCGGCAGGAATGCGCTTGCCTACGATGACATTTTCTTTCAGACCGGCCAGGTAGTCGCGCTTGGCGCCAATGGCAGCCGTGCTCAACACTTTGGTTGTTTCCTGGAAAGAAGCAGCTGAAATCCAGCTGTTGGTACCCAAAGATGCTTTCGTGATCCCCAGCAACAAAGGACTGGAAGTTGCAGCAACGGCGTCGCGGTAGCCAACCAGTTTTTTGTCGCTGCGGCGGAGGAAAGAGTTTTCTTCCCGTACCTGGCGCAAAGTCACCAACTGGCCTGCCCTGAATTTTTGAGAATCGCCCGGGTCTTCAACAAATTTTTTGTCAAAAATCCAGTCGTTTTTCTCTAAGAACTCATATTTATCCACCGCTTCGCTTTCGAGGAAGCTCGTATCCCCCGGATCTTCGATCTGCACCCGGCGCATCATCTGGCGGACAATGACCTCCATGTGTTTGTTGTTAATCGTAATCCCCTGAGAACGGTATACTTCCTGAACGCCATTCACTAAGTATTGCTGAACAGCAAACGGCCCTTTGATGTTAAGGATGTCCCTCGGCGCAACCGTACCGTCTGATAGCGGTGTTCCGGCTCTTACGAAGTCGCCTTCCTGAACCAACACGTGCTTCGACAAGCCAATCAGGTACTTGCGGTCCTGGTTGTCTTTGGCAGTTACAATCACTTCGCGGTTACCGCGCTTGATTTTACCAAAAGAAACTACCCCGTCAATTTCTGAAACAACGGCCGGATTGGATGGGTTACGCGCTTCAAACAATTCCGTTACACGCGGCAGACCACCCGTAATGTCCTGGATTTTACCCAGCTTACGCGGGATCTTTACGATTTTCTGGCCGGCCACAATGTCCTGTCCGTCTTCAATCGAGATGTAGGCGCCTACCGGAAGGTTATAGCTCCGCAGGTTTTCGCCATCCGCACTGACGATGTGAATGATCGGAATTTTGCGCTTATTCTTAGGTTCGATGATGACCTTTTCGGCGTATCCGGTCTGGTCGTCGCGTTCGATACGGAACGTAACCCCTTCTTCGACCGACTCGAAACGGGCAATACCCATAAATTCAGACACGATAACAGCGTTGAACGGATCCCATTCGCAAAGGAGCTGGCCCCGCGAAATGGTATCGCCTTCGCGCACCCTCAGGTTAGAGCCGTAAGGAATGTGGTGTGTACCGAATTGTTTGCCGGTTGCAGGATCCACCATCCGGATTTCACCTGTACGGGAAAGTACAACCTGTGCTTCATTGCCTTCATCATCCGCGACTTCCGTGGTACGAACACCGTCGAATTCGATCCTTGCATTGAACTTGGAAACGATTTCTGACTCTGTTTTTGACATCACCGCCACCCCACCAACGTGGAAAGTACGGAGGGTCAACTGGGTGCCCGGTTCGCCGATGGACTGTGCTGCAATGATGCCCACTGCGTCGCCGTTTTCGGTAATCCGCCCGGTAGCTAAGTTTTTACCATAACATTTGGTACAAACCCCGCGATAAGTTTCG
>JABWAJ010000499.1 GCA_013361075.1 Saprospiraceae bacterium
TTTCTCAGAAAAGGTAAAGACGGAGAAAATCCGGTAGCGGTGATTTGCAATTTTACCCCCGTTGTGCGCAAAGACTACAAACTTGGCCTGCCTTTTGGCGGTAGCTGGAAAGAAGTAATCAACAGCGACAGCCGGGATTTTGGAGGCAGCGGACACCATTTTAATGAAAAAATAAAGGCGACGGAAGACAATTACGACGGCCGTCCCTATTCGGTAGCCCTGAATTTGCCGGCTCTGGCGGTGCTCGTTTTGGAGCGCATTTCACCAGGAAGTAAGAAGGCTGCGGCTGTGCCAAAAGAAAAAGCTGCCGCAAAGCCTGCACCTAAAAAAGCCGCTACTCCTGAAAAAGTGCCGAAGCGCAGCAAGTCTGCTAACTGATGTAAAAATTGGTTGAGGTGATTTTGTTATCCTGAAGTTCCAGTTTCCTCCAGGAAGAGGCATCGTTCATGGGAATATAGCGGCGTTCATCGGCGAGGTAATGCCAATCTTTGTCTTTTTGGTAAAAACGTTGTTCCCCTACCATTTCCATGACTTTCAGGATTTCGTTGTCATGATAGTTCGCTTCGTCGTAATCGGTGTGCGCATGCTGGGCCATTTCTGAATAATAATTATTGAGTTGCAGCAGCTTGCTGTTCAGCGCTTCGTCTAAGGCTTCCACATTCAGGCCAATTCTTCTCGCTTCCCGAAGGGTTATTGGGTAACTGTGAGACGGATAATCAGCGTTCAGGTGGTTGCTGATTTTCCGGGCCTTTTCCTCATCTTTCATGTGGTAAGAAAGGATTTCAGTCGTCAACCGGATGGATAACAAACTTGCACGATCCACTGCGCCAAAAACCAGGGGATGTATGTATTTATAAAGCTCGCCATAGGGATTTTCGTTGCCTTTTCCCTGTTTCATATCCCAGAGTTTAAGCACCCGATCCAATTCATTCTGGCTTACACTGACCTTGTTGTTCAGCTTTTGATCAATCGGCGATAATTCGTGGGTAATGGACGTATCAATCGCAGAAAGATACGCCAGAGGGCCCATTTTGATGAGGTCGGCGCCCAAAGCCAGCATGGTTGCCGCAGAAGCGCAATCCAATGGAACCAGGGCAACAATTTCTTCATAATAGCTTCTTAGTAAATGAATGATGCGAAGTGCTCCGTTGCCGTATCCGCCGTAACTTTTGATGAACAAATAGAGTTTTCGTTTACAGACCCGGGCAGTGATTAACTGGTAGAAGTTTACGACATCATCTTCAACGAGGCTGCCATCGTCCGATATCCAGTAAACCAGCAAATCGCCATCAAGTTCGTTCTGAATATCGGCGATCAAAGCCTGGGTTTTTTCAAAAAGCATGGGGGGCTTTTTGATTTCGATTTTTCCTTTTTTGGCGGTCATTTCAAAGGGTTTATGTTTTCCAAAAGCGCAACAATAAAGCCTCAATGCCTAAAAATACCAGCACCATGATGAGGCACCACCGCCAGAGTACTACCCCCTGACTGCGTTCTTCAATGCTTGCAGTGAGCAAAGCGGCTTCATTGATGTCAATGACGTTTACTTTTCCGGGAGATAAGGTTTCCAGTTCCTCACTGTTGAAGTAGGAAAGGTCCGATTCTTTCCGGTCGAAATTGAAGGCATACCGGTGCAGGACCGTATCCTGGTTGAGAAAAAGGTTGAATACCCCGGCCTCCTGTACCTGGCCGTTGATGCCCAATTGCACTTTTGTGCCGGTTGTGCGTTGTTCCGGAATGAACTCACCTTTTGCGCCTTTTAGTTTGTAAACCAGTTCTGCACTGACACCAAAGTGGTTGGCTGTCAGCACTTCATCGCGGCCAATGGTATAGGCAATCCGTTCTTCCGCACCACCTGAAATGGCCATTTTGTACACCATCGGGATGAAAACTTCCCCATTTTGCATCAGGTTGCTGTAAGCCTCTTCCAATGGTGCTGCGCATACATAGAGCCGGCCCTGGTTGCAGCGGTATTTGGAAAGGAAAGGCGACCCGTCGCGATAAGTGAGGAGGTATTCTTCGTTGCGGTTGTTGAACGTACTGAATTTAAAATTGCCTTTGGTGACTGGCAGGCGCAGGTTGGTACTTTTTTTTTCAAAAACGTCTTTAAAAATAAATTCGTCGGTATTGACGGTACCAACGATGCGCTCCATTGGGTCAAATGTCACGAGTTCATTTGCCGGGAAGGCCTGCAAAAATGCTTTGTAGCTGTTCAGATCGCCGTTGCGCCCGGGGAAAACAAGGAGGTTCCCGCCATTTTTAACATAGTTGGCCAGCTCGAATGCTAAACCTGAAGAAACGATATTGAGGTTGTTGAGTACAATGAGCTGGTATTTACTGAATTGCGAATAATCAAGACTGCGGCTCGCTGCATTGGTCAGCTTGAAGTAACCCGTTCCTGAAAAAGCTGCTTCCAGGTAGCGGTTGGGCTGTGCTTCGTTGATGGCCATCGCCAGGATATTTTCCGGAACATAAAACGCCAGATGATATTGATCGTCGAATTGCACCGGATAATCAGTGATACTGAGTTCCGCTTCGTGCCAACCCGTACGCAGCACCGTAATGCTAACCGTGTCGGTAACGGAAGACTTTGCCGGGATATTCAGGGTGCCAACCGGCTTGTTTTGACCCTCATAGCGAATGGCCAGTCTAATGTTTTCGACGGGTTCATTGGTCCAGTTGTGCACTTTGACCAGGAGTCGGTTGGTTTGGCCCACCAATTGCACGGGTGCTTCAAACCAGGCTGTGTCTATGCTCACATTGCGTTCCTGAACTGCTTGCAATGGCACAAGGTTGACCGCCAGCGCCGTGTCTTTGTATAGCTTGAAATCAGACACATTTTTTTGAAAATCAGAAATGACGTAAGCCGTCCGGTTTTCCGTAGCAGCTGTTTGCAGCGTTTGTTTCTGCCGGGTAATCACTTTGCTCATTTCCTTCACAGCAGGTGTTGCTTTGACTTCATCAATGAGCAATTGGGCTTCTTCTTTGCCGATAAGGCGCTGGTGACGGCCTTCAAAATCATTGGTCAGGATTTGAAACTGGTCGTCTGCTGCATAAGCGTTCACGATTTCGCGGGCGCGCTGCTTTGCCTTTTCCAGCAAGGGCACATCCTGACTCAGGGCATTCATACTGAAAGAGTTGTCAATAAAAATGCTCACAGCTTTTGCGCCGGCTTTTACTTCTTCGTTGCGGGGAATAAACGGTTGGGCGAAAGCAAAAACCAAAAACGCCAGGGCCAGCAAACGCATGGCCAGCACGAGCAGGTTGCGCAGTTTAGACCGGGCGCTTTTTTCTTCTTTTACTTCTTTGAGAAAACGAACGTTGGTGAAGTAAACTCTCTTGAACCGGCGAAAATAAAACAAGTGAATGATGATGGGTATCGCCAGGGCAGTTAAGGCAAACAGGAACGTCGGGTACAGGAATTGCATAAATCTGGTATCTTCTTTAAATCACCTTCTATAAACGCCGTTTTGCAAAAGAAGATGCTTCAACATGGCACAAATGTTAAGTTAAGGCCATAAAAGTAGTAAAAGAGAGGGGATTTTAAGTCATTCTGATAAAATTCGATAGCCGATTCAATGAATCACCAGCCGTTTTGTGGCGCTTCCTGTTTCCGTCCAAACCTCGAGCAGGTAAAGGCCGGCAGGTAAATCAGACAGGTATAGCTCTGTTTTTGTATTGGTGATTTCTTGTTGAAAAACGACTTGCCCGCAGCCATGAAGAAGTTTTAATCTCCCATTTCGCCATTTGCTTTCTTCGGGCAGCGATACGGCCAGGTAGCTGGACGCAGGGTTGGGAAACACATTGATATCCAGTTTGTTGTGTGCTTCTCGTGAAGGATTTGGATTGCCGGAAAGGCTGAACCGGTTAAAAAATGCCCATATTTCGGTATTGGCGTTGATGTCCCGGTTGGTATTCCCGATGCCTGAATTGGCGCTGCCTGGCCAGGTATGCCCGCCATCCAGAACTTTTAACAAAATAACTTCACTGTTTTCCGCACAGGGGCGGTAGGCCTGGCGTTCCACTCTGGAGCCTTCATTGATCAGGTCGGGAAGGAGGGATATTTCCGGAATTTCAGGGCAATTGTTTTGCTCTGTCCAACGCTCAATGACTTCACTTATAGATTTAATACCGGTAGCACCGTTGTAGTTGACAATCAGATCGGAGGTACCGTGTATTTCCATCACTGGAACAGGGCGCTGGGGCTGGCATTCACTAAACGTCATCGTCGTCATGCTGCCCGCTACCGAAGCGACAGCGGCAATGCGGTGGCTTAACTCGCAGGCCAGGCGGTAGCTCATGAAACCACCGTTCGACATGCCGCAGGCGTAGATGCGATCTGTATCAATAAAATATTTGGTGCCCAGCGTGTCGATCAGGCATGC
>JABWAJ010000500.1 GCA_013361075.1 Saprospiraceae bacterium
TCCTTGTTTCGAACGCTCAGTCCGGCCGGATCAGCCATACCCTCATAGTAAGGTTCTATGCGCAGGTGCACTTCTGCAAACTGGCCGGCGCCACCCGTCTGTTTTTTGTGGCGGTACATGGTATTAGCCTCTTTTGTAATGGTTTCCCGGTAAGGGATGCGTGGAGGCAAGAATTCCATCGTCACATCATTCACCTTTTCAATGCGGTAGCGCGTGATGTCGAGGTGCAATTCTCCCTGGCCGTGCAGCAAGGTTTGCTTGAGTGTTTTGGATTGTTCGATCACCAAAGTCGGATCTTCCTCCGCAATGCCAATCAGGGCTTTCATCAACTTTTCCATGTCGTTTTTGCTCGGTGGCTGGATGGCAACATGGATTCGGGATTCCGGGAAGTGGATCGGGTCTATCTGGCGGTCCGTTCCTTTTGAATTCAACGTATTGTTGGTGTGCGTATTTTTCAGTTTCACGGTTACACCAATATCACCAGCTCTTAGTTCTTCCACACTATCCCGGTTTTTGCCATTGGCAATGTAAAGCTGCCCAAACCGCTCTGAACTGCGGTTACCGCTGCTGTTGTTCAGTTCATCGCCTGCTTTGAGCACTCCGGAATAAATTTTAAAATAAGAAACCAAGCCCACTTTAGGCTCTGAAATGGTTTTGAAGATAAAAACAGTTGCCGGACCATCTGATTTGCAGGCCAGCGTTCCGCCGCCAACAAGCTCTGCATCAGGCCGGTCAGCCGGTGAAGGGCACACATCGTTGATGAACCCCATGATACGACCGCTACCCATGTTTTGAGTTGCCGAGCAACAAAAAACCGGAACAATTTGCTGGTGTGCAATGGCCAACCGAAGGCCAACAGTCAGGTCTTCTTCTGACAGCGTTCCTTCTTCAAAGAATTTTTCCATCAACCCTTCTTCATTTTCTGCTGCCGCCTCCACCAGTGCGTTGTGCATTTCCATGGCGCGGTCCATTTCGGAAGCAGGAATTTCTTTCTTTTCCGGTTTTCCGCCGCCTGAAGGAAACACATACATGACCATGCGCAGCGCATCAATGATTGCATTGAAGCCTTTGCCCTGGTTGACCGGATATTGAACCGGAATTACTTTTGTGCCAAAACGCGCTCTGGCCTGCTCCAGGGTTGTCTCAAAATCAGCTTTTTCGTGATCGAGCTGATTGACCACAAAAATTGCAGGAGTTTTAAACGTCTCGATGTATTCCCAAATAATTTCCGTACCCACTTCAACCCCTTGCTTGGCGTTGAGGATCATCACGGCAGTGTCAGCCACTTTGAGAGAGGCAACAATTTCGCCGACAAAATCATCTAATCCGGGCGTATCTATAATGTTGATTTTAGCGTTTTTCCAATTGGCGTGCAACAGGGTGCTGAAGATGGAACTGCCACGTTCCTGTTCAATACTGGTGTAATCTGAAATGGTATTGCCTTCCTCTACTGTACCGCGGCGGCTAATGGCTTTTGCTTCGTAAAGCATCGTTTCTGCAAAGGTCGTCTTTCCTGAACCGGAATGTCCTAACAGTACCACATTTCGAATGTTTCTGGTGTCAAAGCTCATACGGAATTCGTTTTATGGATTTGGTTAGACAAAAATCTTTCCTGACTGAATTTCCCCTAATGATAAAATGATATTTTAACTTGAGCAAGTTTTCAGCCCCGAAATTGCGAACTCAAACTGTTTTTACCATGAAAGAGGTTAAGTACTGTTATGTGAACGGCGAATTGAGCCTTGTCGCCACAGCTACTATCGGCATTAATGACCTGGCTCTGCTGCGTGGTTACGGCGTTTTCGACTTCCTGGCGGTCCGGCAGGGTGCTCCGCTTTTTCTCGATGATTACCTGGCTCGTTTTGAGCGCTCCGCAGGGGTGTTGGGTTTACAGCTTCCTTTTTCGTCCGGAGCGATCCGCGAGATGGTATGGTCGCTTGTCCGGATAAACGGCCTCGACCAGGCGGGGATCAGGCTGGTCCTCACCGGCGGATATTCTGAAGATGGTTATGCACCCGCTGTGCCCAATCTGGTGATTCTGGAACACGACCTGCCTCCCCGCAACGAACAGCTCTGGAACCAGGGCATAAAGATGATCAGTTATGCCCATCAGCGCGAGTTACCGGAAGCCAAAAGCATCAACTACCTAACCGGAATCCGGCTCCTGGATTTGCTGAAAAAAGAAGGAGCAACCGAAGCCTTGTTTCATGACAACGGTTGGGTTCGCGAGTCTGCCCGTGCTAATTTTTTCATCGTCAGCGAACAGGGGCGGCTGGTTACTCCGGAAAAAAAGATCCTGCACGGCATTACCCGGCAGCGAATTTTGCAATCAGCCGGTCATTTTATTGAGGTAGAAGTCCGGGAGGTAGCCCTGGAAGAGGTATTTGCTGCACGCGAAGCCTTCATAACCAGCACAACCAAAGGGAATCTTCCGGTAGTGCAAGTAGACGACCACCTCATTGGCGACGGCAAACCGGGGCCCGTTTCAAGGGCCATTTCAACTTTGCTGGAAAACCAGATAGCCGCGCACATTTCGCAGACGGTGCAAGCGCAGGTCTGACCATGGGATACGGGAAATTAACCGCCTGAGTAATTCATTGCCTGATTATGCTGAAAACGAGATCAATTACTTTTTACCTGTTTTTTTTTATGCCACTGGTGCTTGGTGCACAAAGTGGCAGGGAGGCTTCCTTAGCTGGTATTGAACCCGGATCGTTGCATCAGCTGTCAGCCGCCAAAGCGCCTGTTCTGACCTATTACCAGCACATCAAACCCATCATTGACAAACACTGTACGGGATGCCACCGGGCGGGGCAGGCAGCACCTTTTCCACTGACAAGCTATGAAGCCGTGCAGAAACGTGCCCATTTTATACAAACAGCTGTTGAAACCCGCTATATGCCTCCCTGGCATGCCGACCCGGCATTCCGTTCGTTTCACAATGAAAACCGCCTGAGCAGCACCGATATTCAACTAATCGCCGATTGGGTAGCGGGAGGAGCAAAAAGTGGAAAACAGGAAAAAAAAGCACACCAGCCGAATAATATGGATCAGCAACCAGCATTTGTTGAACCTGATCTGCGCCTGACCATGCAACAACCTTTTGAAATACCCGGCGACAACACTGAACAATTCCGGATTTTTGTCATCCCCACCCATACAGAGGAAGTGCTTTACGTTCGCGGTATTGGTTTCCATCCCGGCAATTTGCAACAAGCCCACCATGCCAGGCTGATGATTGACACCACCAACCTTTTGCGCCCCGACGACGGCGCAGTTGCCGGCGACCCTAACACAGAATTTACCCGAAGACAAGTAAAAATGTCAGAAGAATTCTGGCATGGATGGGTACCCGGCAATTTTCCGATCCTGTACCCCGAGGGGTTCGGCAAACGCCTGCCCAAAAACGCTGACCTTATTTTGAACATGCACTACTCCCCTACCCCCAAACCGGAAACTGACCAATCCGCAGTTAGTCTCTACCTCTGCCGGGAAAAACCCCGACGCTTGGTAAAAACCTTTGCACTGGGCGAACAATGGATTACCAATCAGCCATTTGTGATTCCAGCCAATACAGAAATCAAGTTTTACATGCGTTCCCCAATACTACCGGCGGATTTGTCGCTGGCTACTGTTATGCCGCACATGCACCTGCTGGGCAAGAGTTTTAAAGCCTATGCCATAACCCCAAAAGGCGAGCTCATTCACCTCATCCACATCCCGGTTTGGGATTTCAAATGGCAAATGATTTACCAGTTCGACAAGCTGCTGAAATTGCCAAAAGGATCGGTCATTTATGCTGAGGCAGTATTTGACAATACAAAAAGCAACTCCCTTAACCCCAATCCTGTGCCTAGGGACGTTACTTATGGTTGGGGGACAAAAGATGAGATGATGAATTTAATTTTTGAATATTTAGACTACGAAGAGGGGGATGAAACGTTGAATTTATTTAATCGCAATTAATTTTTTCACTCAATATCATAAAGTTATGAAAAATGCATTACTTATTGCCACACTAACATTAACGGGTTGGCTGCAGGCCCAGACAAATGCCTCGATGACCAACAGCCTCCGGGATGACATCAACACCGGAAATTTGGAGCCCTCACCTTACCGTGTCATTTATGGCATGCCGCAAGAATCGGGCAAAGTTCAGGGGGATGTTTATCTGGAAACGAACTGGCAAAATGCCAACGTATGGTTTTATCCGGAAGTTGTGGCCCGTTATGATCCAAAAGCTTCGGACAAGGTCTCCAACCTGCCAATTCGCATAGATCTGGGTAACCAGTACGTTGAATTTAAATTGCCGGAAGGGGTAAAAGCCATTGAAGCTGCTTCGATAAAAAAAATGGAAGTGGATGGCCCGGGTGGTGTCCGC
>JABWAJ010000501.1 GCA_013361075.1 Saprospiraceae bacterium
AAGATAGCCGGTATTGTTGGGAAAAGAAAGTGCTGCTGAATTGACTTTGGCGTCGTCAATAAGCAAATCTACTCCCGGAGCATCGGGAGAAGCATGCACAACCAGTACTTTGCCCTGAGCCGGATCATCGTCGTCGTCACAGGCAGAAAAAATCATTGTCGTGAAGAGCGCGAGCACTACAGCAGAAAGAACTGTGTGCTTTTTCAAAAGTGCTTTAAACATGCGTGAATAGTTTTGGGTGAAAAAATCAATATTGGATGCTCTAACAAGCCAACAGGATTTTTGTGCACAGCAAGTCTGTGTTTTGCCATTAATTTGACAAACACCCTAAAACATTCACTTTTTCACAACAATTTGCAACCTTGCTTTTACAAATGATTTTCATTCACCCAATTCTTTGTGAATCAAGTTCTTAACATGACTATTCCAGTCTTCTTCCGTGTAATAAACGAACTCCATCCGCAAAAACTGGTCTTTTTTGTTTCCTTCCTGCTTGACATATAAATAAGCCTTTAAGCGCCCATTTTCGTCGAGCTCGGGATATTCCAGATATCGGATATCGGGCAGTTGTTCCTGATAAATTTCGCGGTGGGTTATCGTTTTCCCGTCTTCGGCATAATGGTACAGGATGGTCCGGTCGGATATGTCATTTTTTGAAGTTTTTATGGATTTGACGGTCCGGCCTTGCTTTTCATAAAAGATACGCACGGTTCTGTAGTCTTCCAGCAGGCGTTTCTTTTCCCGTCCAAGCTCATCTTTGACACTGCGGATCAGGATGCGGGGCGTTTCCATGAGGAATTCGTGCGAAGCATTGCGCCACCAGTTCAGCCAATGTGATTTGCCGGCTTGCGCTCCCGGATAGCCTTTAAAATCGAAAGACTGAGAGGCCGTTAACTGCCAGCTTTGGTCATTCTTGTCCGGCGTATAAATATTCCAGGTTTTTGTTTGCCCGGGAATGTATTTCAGATTTTCGGGATAAATGACGGCAATGGCATTCATGTCTGCAACATCTACATCGTAGTAGGTTTCACCTGCGGTGACCTGCTCTACCCGTTTTTGTGTCTCCAGAACAATGATGGCGTCGGCCCCGGCTTCGCGGGCTTGTTTTTTAAGCTCGAGGACCAAAAGGTTCATTTCGTCATGGCCCTTTTTTTTAGCACTGAGGTATTTGAGGTGGAGATAGGATTTTGCCGGTCTTGACTCCCCGGAAAAATAGACTTCTACATTGCGGTCATGGGGCGGAGTCGGGATGTCGAGCAATGAAGTAGGATTTGAAGAAGGTTCAGACTGGTACTGATGAACCTGGGCATGTGTAAAAACTGCATTGGCAGCAAACAACAGGGTAAGGATAGAGATACGCATCATACAGTATTTTAGGTGTAAAATAAATCGCTGGGAATTCATTTGCCACTGAAGCAAAGTCTGGATTAATGTGTAATAAAAATAAGTACATTACAGTTATTCCACAGCTCTTTCAGCCGGATTTAACGAGATTTTAACCTGTTTGCTATCAAAGTGTTATATACCCTTGGAGTGCTTATTGTCTACAAACAACGCTTTAATTCCATACTTGCTGCAAATCGGGCATTTCAAAGGGTCGTGCCCGCGGGCAGGGCAATATTGCCGGCCGAAAAAAATAATCTGCAGGTGCAGTTTATTCCAGGTGTTTCTGGGAAAAAGGTGCTTCAGGTCGGCCTCGGTTTCTTCCACATTTTTGCCGCTGCTCAGGCCCCAGCGCCAGGCTAAGCGATGGATATGGGTATCTACAGGGAAAGCAGGTACACCAAAAGCTTGCGACATCACGACCGAAGCCGTCTTGTGGCCCACGCCGGGCAACGCTTCCAGGTCTTCGAAGGTGTCGGGAACACGGCCTCCGTATTTTTCAACTAAAATTTGCGACAAGCTGAAGATAGCCTGCGATTTTCGGGGAGAAAGGCCGCAGGGTTTGATGATTTCGCGGATTTCATCTACTTCGAGTTTAACCATGTCGAATGGGTTGTCGGCCCGTGCAAATAAAATTGGGGTAATTTTATTCACCCGTTCATCGGTACACTGTGCCGATAAGAGCACGGCAATCAGCAACGTATAGGCATCCTCGTGTGTCAATGGAATGGGGGTTTCCGGGTACAAGTCCTCCAGTATTTCGGCAATGGCCGTGGCTTTTTGCTTTTTTCCGAGTGCCATGTTACTGATATTCAAAGGTTCCGTGTGGGCTTTCGATGCGAACAGCACTACTCGGGTGGGCTTCAACATAGCCAACCACCGCTGCTTCGATACCAAAAGCAGCTGCAATGCTGATGGCTTGCTGAGCATGGGCTTCGGGCAGATAGATTTCCAGCCGGTGCCCCATATTGAAGACCTGGTACATTTCTTTCCAACTCGTTCCGGACTCATCGTGAATCATCTGAAACAAAGGAGGAATGGGCAGCAGGTTGTTTTTCACCACGCGGGCATGCTCGATAAATTTGAGCACCTTGGTTTGTCCGCCTCCGGTGCAGTGAATGAGGCCGTGCAGGTGTGGCCGGAGCTGGCTCAGCACTTCCTTCAATACCGGCAGATACGTTCGGGTAGGCGACAGCATGAGTTGGCCTACATCCAGAATTTTGCCCCCTATGTTTATTTTATCTGTCAGTCGTTTGCTGCCGGTATAGATAAAATCGAGCGGAGTGCGCGGGTCATAGCTTTCCGGGAAGCGTTCGGCATAAATTTTATGCAGTACATCGTGCCGCGCAGAAGTGAGGCCATTGCTGCCGGTGCCGCCGTTATAGGTTTCCTCGTAAATGGCCTGCCCGTAGGAAGCCAGCCCCACTACGACGTCGCCCGGGCGGATGTCGTTCACTACTAAGTCTGCCTGCTTCATTCGGGCAAATGCCGTAAATCCTACATCAATGGTGCGTACAATATCTCCTACATCGGCAGTTTCTCCCCCGGCCAAATGAATCCGGATGCCGTATTCCTGCATTTTTTCCACAAATCGCGACGTACCGCCAATCACCGCCCCGATGACAGAACCATCGACCAGGTGCTTGTTGCGACCAATGGTAGAGGAAAGAATGATTTCATCCACACATCCCACGCAGGCCATGTCATCGAGGTTCATGACAATCGCATCCTGAGCGATGCCTTCCCAAACCCCCAGGTCACCCGTTTCTTTCCAGTACAGATAGGCCAGACTGGTTTTGGTTCCTGCAGTATCGGCATGCATGATGTTGCAATATTCCGGATTACCAGATGCCACATCAGGCAATATTTTGCAAAATGCATTGGGAAACAAGCCCTTGTCTAAGTGCTGAACGGCAGCATGTACCTCATCTTTTGTTGCGGAAACACCCCGCTGGTCATATTTATATCGTTCAGACATCAGTGCGAATGGATTTAGTGAAAACAAACCAACAGGGCTTGAAATCTTATTAATTTAAAGTTCAGGACGCAAAAGTAATTGAACTGCAACTGAAAATACGGCATCCTGCAATGAAATTTAACCATAAGGTGTATCTTGGTTCGGCAAAACAAATCATCAATGAATCATAAAATCGCCGTTCTTGGCCCAATCCCTTACGATCACATCACCACGAGCAAGGGGATAGAGATTGTTAAATACGGTTGTGCGACACATCCGGTTATTGCTTTGGCTAAACTGCTGGAAGGGATGGGAAGCGTGGCACCGGTAACCCATATCCGAAAAAAAGATACGGAAGCGGTGCGCCTCCTGTTGGGTGCCTACGACAATATCCTGCTGGACACCATTTTTGACGAGGCCGATCAGGGCGACGTAATTCAGCTTCGCTTTGTGGACCAAAACAACCGCCTCGAAAAACAAACGGCTTTTATGCCGCCGATAAGCCCGCGCGATGTGACACCGGTTTTGGACAGCGATGTGTTTGTCGCGGTGCCCATTTCAGATTATGAAGTCCCGCTCGAAACCCTCCGCTTCATCAAAGAGCACCGAAAAGATGACGCCATTACCATCTTTGATGCACACGGTCCGACGACAACGGTGACGACAACGGGTGACCGGCTGCGGCGCTTCTGGGTAGAACGCGATTTGTGGATGCCCTATATTGATATTCTGAAAATGAACATTGAGGAAGCAGGTTGTTGCTGGTTTAAAAAAGAATACGCAGCGGACGAGCTCACCGAAACCTACCAGGAACTGAGCGAGGCAGATATGGCTGATTTTGCGCGCTATGTGCTGAATTTGGGGTTAAAAGCACTTTACATCACCCTGGATGCCCGCGGATGTATGGTTTATTCGCTGGATGAGTCGGGCGACCTGCGGGCAGATTTTGTAAAATCAGTCTGGGTAGAGGAAGTAATCGATACCACGGGCTGCGGCGATTCTTTTGCCGGCGGCCTGGCTTTTGGCTTGCT
>JABWAJ010000023.1 GCA_013361075.1 Saprospiraceae bacterium
TAATGCGACGTCAGCCCGACGTATGCCTTCTCTACTGTTAATTCCATTTTTGTCATCCGTGTCGGCTTCGCGCTGTATGTTGAACAAGGTCAATGCCATTCCCTGAACTAAATCAGGGTTGGTACTGAACGAAGTTATGACTGCCGTATAGCGAAGTTGAAACACAAATTCAATATTAATGAAAAACATATTTCCCGCGAGCATTGTGCTCGTCCTGTCTTTTGTTGCCTTTTGGGGCTGTAATAACCCGGCAAAGCCGGCAGAGGATGCAGCTGCAGCAGTTGCAGTCAGCGCAAAATACATTTGTCCGATGAACTGCGAAAAGGGCAAAACCTACGATCAGCCGGGAACCTGCCCGGTGTGCAACATGAACCTCGAACCTGTAAAAGCAGAAGAAACCGGCAATACCGCTGAATATTTTACGGACTTTGTGGCCACTCCGCAGCAGTTAGAGGCCGGAAAGCCTGCCTTGTTGTCGTTTACGCCGAGGATAAAAGGCAACGAAAGTGCCGCTGTTCCGCTTGACCTGGTGCACGAGAAAAAAATGCACCTCATTTTAGTGAGTGACGACTTATCCTGGTTCGATCATATCCATCCGGAATATCAGGCCAATGGTGCTTACGAAATCAAAGTATTGGGCAAAGGCGAAAACTTCACCAATGGACGGGGGCACAGCGAAACCCGGTTCGATGCCGGTGGCAAATACTGGGCTTTTGCTGATTTCAAACCGAGTGGCGGGTTAAATCAGGTCAACAAAATTGAACTCAATGTGGCCGGCACGCCTGCAAAGGCCAGTGTTTCAGACCAACCCAAAATGGCGACAACCGTAGATGGTTATGCCATTAAATTCGATACCCATGGCGGGACGATTGCCTCTGGTTCTCCTGCTCACCTGCACATCGACATTACTGAAAAAGGGCAGCGCCTGACGCCGGACAAAATAGAAAACTATTTGGGTGCAAAGGCTCACGTGATTTTGGTGGAAGCTACCACGAAAGAATTCGTTCATGTGCACCCGGAATTCGTAGGCGACGAATTGGAAATGAACACCACTTTCGCCAAACCGGGCACCTACCGCGGCTGGCTTCAATTTCAAACCAAAGGCAAAGTGCATACTGCCGATTTTGCCCTTAAGGTTGACATGGGCAAGGATGGCCACGAAGGGCACGGGCACGATGACCATTCCGGCCACTAAAACAGAACAATAGCCAGATCGCAATTGGGTTTGTGTTGGCCTGATTTATTTTTTGATCACATTTAAATTTAAAAAACATGAAAAATATCCTGGTTTTTTGTCTGATGATTTCCCTGAGTGCAGTCACTACGGCACAGGAAGCGCCCGTTTCGCAAGCCTCCAATGAGGTGAAGAAAAAAACAACTGCAGTCTCTGAAAAGCTGGAAACAAGCGAGTTTATGGTACTGGGTAATTGCGGCATGTGTGAAAAAATTATTGAAAAAGCAGCACTTTCCGCCGGTGCTGCAACTGCCGAGTGGGATGTGAAAGCTGATCTGCTGAAAGTAACTTTCAACGCGAAAAAGACATCCACAGATGCCATTCAAAAGGCAGTTGCCCTGGCAGGTTACGACAATGCCGGGTACAAAGCGGATGACGCGGCTTACAACAAACTGCACGGCTGCTGCAAGTACGACCGTACGGGTGCTGCAGGCGGTGCCAAGTCCTGCACGGACTCATCGCAGCACTAAGTGAAGGGGAAGGGGCAAATTGGCAAAAAGCAAATTGGCAAACACGCAATTTGCCCACAGCCTTTTGGTGATTTGCCCTTTGCCAATTTGCCCCTTATTTGAATGCCTCACTACTCAGGATAAAATAACACAACTCCATGCTCAATGCCCTTATAAAATTTTCGCTTCAAAATCGCCTTTTTGTCATAGCTGCCGCCGCATTGCTGCTGGTTTGGGGAAGCTGGACGGTTGTTAACCTTCCGGTGGATGTACTGCCTGACCTCAACCGGCCCCGTGTGACGGTCTTTCTGGAAGCGGGAGGAATGTCGCCTGAAGAAATCGAGGTGCAAGCTGTTTTGCCCATCGAGACCGCACTCAACGGATCGCCTGGGGTAGAGGTCGTGCGTAGCTCTTCTTCGCGGGGCATTGGGCTCGTATTTGTCGAATTCGACTGGGAAGTAGATGTGTTTCGTGCCCGCCAGTTAGTAGCCGAAAAATTAACTACCGTTCCTCTACCTGCCGGGATTACCCCGGTCATGGGGCCTATTTCATCGGTTATGGGCCAAATCATGCTCATCGGGGTGACGTCAGCAACCGACAGCACAACAGGGCAATCCCTCAACTCAGCATCGGATTTACGAACATTGGCGGATTTTACCATCCGCCGAAGACTGTTGGCCATCAAAGGAGTCGCTCAGGTTATTCCCATTGGAGGTGACCGGTTGCAATACCAGGTGCTCGTCAGCAGCGCAAAGTTGAAACAGTACAACCTGACGCTTGAAGACCTCGACCTTGCTTTGGGAAACACCAATTTGAATACCAGCGGCAATTTTTTCAACCGTTACGGTTCGGAAGTGCTCATTTCAGTATTGGGTCGGGCTAAAAATTTAGAAGACCTCCAAAGAACCGTTGTGGTTAACCGGGAAGGTTCGCCCGTTTTACTCAGCCAGGTGGCGGATGTGCGTTTTGGGGCAGCCATAAAACGCGGCGATGCCAGCGTCAATGCGCAGCCGGCTGTTATTTTGACGGTCGAAAAACAGCCGGGTGCCAATACTGTGGCCCTGACCGACGATATCGAAAAAGCCCTGGAAGAACTGCAACCTACACTCCCTGAAGGGGTGCAACTGAATGCCAAAGTTTTTCAACAAAAAAACTTCATCCGTAATGCCCTGGAAAATGTAGAGCACGCTTTGCGCGACGGCTTCATTCTGGTGGTCATTATTCTGTTCCTGTTTCTTCTGAATTTTCGTACGACGATTATTACCCTGACTGCCATCCCTTTGTCATTGGTGATTACAGCTTTGGTATTCAAATGGTTCGATATTTCGATTAATACCCTGACCCTTGGCGGACTGGCCATTGCCATTGGTGAATTGGTAGATGACGCCATCGTGGATGTGGAAAATGTGTTCAGGCGCCTGCGGGAAAACCGGGAACATAGCACCCCCAGGCCAACCTTGCAGGTCATTTTCAGCGCGTCAAGTGAAGTGCGCAATTCTATCGTCTTCGCTACCATCATCGTGGTATTGGTGTTCCTGCCTTTGTTTCAGTTGCAAGGCATCGAAGGCCGCATTTTTGCGCCGTTGGGTATCGCCTATATTACGTCTATTCTGGCCTCTTTGCTGGTCTCCCTGACGGTTACGCCGGCACTGTGTAGTTATCTGTTAGCTTCTCCCCGCCTCCTGAATGGAGGAGTTGCTGACCCGGATCCGGAACAGGAAAGCTCGCTCTCCCCTCATCCGGAGAGGGCTGGGGCGGCTATGGAGGCTGAATCGCCCCTCGTCCGCTGGCTGAAACGGCAAGATCTAAAAGTATTGAATTTTGGCCTTACCCATCCGCGCCTGGTTATTGTTTCGGCGCTTGGCCTGGTTATTGGCGCAGTGTTTATGCTTACGCGTTTTGGTACAGAGTTTTTGCCGCCCTTTAACGAGGGTAGTTTTACGGTCAATCTCTATGCTCCCGCCGGAACCTCTTTGGAAGAAAGCAATAAAATCGGGACAGTAGCCGAAAAACTGATCATGCGGGTGCCGGATGTCCTTTATACCGCCCGCAGAACAGGCCGTGCTGAATTGGATGAACACGTTGAACCCGTCAGCAATTCGGAGGTGGAAGTGGAACTGCGCGAAGACGCCCGCCCCCGTACCGAAGTCATTGCCGACATCCGGAAGCAACTCTCAAACCTCGCAGGGGTTGCCGTGAGCATCGGACAACCCATTTCTCACCGGCTCGATCACCTGCTCTCCGGGGTACGGGCCCAGGTAGCTGTCAAGATCTTTGGGGAAGACCTTACCGAACTCCGGGCGTTGGCCGGGCAAATTCAGGAAACGATAGCAACCATTCCCGGCGCAGTGGATGTTCAGGTGGAAAGGCAGGTGCTGGTACCCCAACTGACCATTCAACTCGATCGGGAAGCCCTCCAACGCTATGGCATGCAAACCGGTGAAGTGGCCCGGGATCTCGAAGTACTATACGGGGGTAAGGTGATTTCACAAATCCTCGACGGTCAAAAAACCTTTGACCTCCTGCTGCGGGCAGTACCCGGGGACCGGGAAAACCTTGAAAACATTCGCAATACACAAATTCATACGCCTGAAGGGTTGCTCATTCCGCTGGGCAGCGTAGCCCATATCGAATACGAAAAAGGCATCAATTCAGTAAGCCACGAAAACAGCCAGCGGCGCATTGTCGTCTCCTGCAATGTGCAGGGCCGGGATTTGGGAGGTACAGTGGCGGACATCCAAACTGCTTTGCGCAAAAAAATCGAATTGCCACAAGGATATTTTCTTCAATTCGGCGGGCAGTTCGAGGCACAGAAGGAGGCATCCCGGCTCATCGGTATCCTTGGCATTTTTGTGTTGATGGGCATTTTTGTGGTTCTCTACGCCCATTTCCGCTCGTGGCGCATCGTGGCCCAGGTCATGCTCAATATCCCGCTGGCTCTTGTAGGCAGTGTAGCAGCAGTGTGGATCACCGGAGGAACTTTTTCTGTGGCAACACTCGTCGGCTTTATTACCTTGACGGGCATCGCTTCCCGCAACGGGATCATGATGATTTCTCACTACCTGCACCTCATGGAGCACGAAGGAGAACAATTTGATCAGAAAATGATTGTGCGCGGGTCGCTTGAACGCCTTGTGCCGGTATTGATGACTGCCCTGGTTGCAGCGCTGGCTCTGGTTCCGCTGACACTGGATGCACAAGCTGCGGGAAAGGAAATTTTATACCCGGTTGCAACCGTGATTTTGGGCGGCCTGTTGTCTTCAACCCTGCTGGACATGATCGTTACACCAACTGTATTTTGGGCATGGGGGAAGAAAGCAGTAGCTGAATATTTTGTGCACAAACAGGAAATAGCAGATTCTTACACCGATACGACCGTAACAGGAAAAGAAAATCAGTCATCTTTTTAAAATCATCCACTTTCAAACTTTTTTTTGAAGATGCGATTAGCGCTTAAAATAGTGATCATCATCCTGCCTGGCATGATCCGGGCGCAGGAAGCCTTTACTCCTGATGCAGCCGTTCGTGCGGCGCTCCAGAACCACCCGGGCATCAAAGCCGCTGCTTTTGAGGTGCAGGCGAAAAAGTATGCGGAGAAAACGGCAATCAACCTGCCCAACCCGGAAGTAAATGTTGAGAGCCCAACCGGTTTGTTTTATGCTGTTGGCGTCTTGCAATCCTTCGAGTTTCCGACCGTATACGCCCGGCAAAAACAAGTGGCTAAAGCAGAAACGGCATTGGCACAGGCAGGCCAGTTGGTAAATGAAAATGAGTTGCGCTACGCAGTGCGCACCTTGTATCTGGAAGCCCAGGTCGCTGCTTTTCAAAGCCGGCAGTGGATGGTGCGTGACAGTTTATACCAGGCCATTGCGGCTGCCGCTGTCCGTCAGTTTGCTTCCGGAGAGATTGATTTTTTGCAAAAAAACTTAGCCGAAAACGAAGCAGGCAAGGTACACCAGGAACGCCTTGGTGCCGAACAACTGGCTTTGACCCTGTACGAACAGCTGAAAACCCAAACCGGGATTCCCGAACCAGGTGCCCTCCTGCCTCTTCATGCAGATACAACAGGATTGGGCGATGCCTCCGGCGCTTTTCCCGCTGTTTTGTACGAACAACGCGCTGCACAGGTTGCAGAAAAACAGATTGGCCTGGCAAAAAGTCGTGCCCTGCCTAACTTTTCAATTGGGTACATGAACCAGGGAGAACGGGAAACCCCCATAGATTATCGCTTCCGGGCCAGTGTGGGGCTCCCTTTATGGGCAGGTCAATATCGCGCCGGAATCAACGTAGCCAAAGCCGAAACACAGGCAGCTACTGCCCGGGCCGCCGCACAAAACCAGGCCGCCGCCCTCCAGCTACAACGCAGCCGAACCGAAATGTTCACAGCCCTCAGCTCGATCCGCTACTACGAACAGGAAGGGTTACCGCGCAGCCGCGCCCTGCTTTCAGCAGTACTGCGCATGCGCGAAGCTGGCCAAACCGATTATGTCATTTTTATGAAAACACTTGATGAGGTATTTGCCATGCAACGCGATTATGCGGTGCAAATACAAGCATTTGAAACCGCTCGTATTCAAATAAGCTACCTCACAGGTCGATAACATTCACTTAAAAACAATGGCAATGAAATTCCCTGTTTTTTATTCCCGGACGACATTAAGCTTTGCTTTATTATTCGTGCTGTTGCCAGGCATGGCCCTGGCACACGGAGACGAAATTCCGTCTGATCCCGGCATAGCCAATGACCATTTTACCCGATATGGCCAATCTGACCGATATGAGTTGACCCTATATTATCCGGAGCTCAATGCCGGAGAAGAAGCACACCTGATGCTCTATGTAGCTGATTATAAAAGCAATCGCCCGATTGAAAAAGCGGAACTTAAAATCAGCACACTGGAAAATCCTCAACTGGTCTTTGAAGTCGAACCGGTTTCTCCCGGCGTATATGAGTTGCACACTACTTTTTCCGAAAACAAAACGCATACCCTCAACGTGCAGGTTAGTCATCCTAATGGCGCTGATTTAATTGGTATTCAGGGAGTTACCGTAGGTGAAAAATTGCCGGCAGCAGCAAATGAGGAAGTACACCTTCAGGAGACTCCGGTCAGTTCATGGTTCTGGTTTGCCGGTGGGCTGCTGCTGGGTGGCCTGCTGGTCTGGTTTGTCAGCCGTCGCCGGAGCCGGGTATTGACGACCTTGTTCGTGCTGGCCGGTGCGTGGTTTTCGACCCCTTCGTGGAACCCCGTATGGGCGCACGATGGGGAAGAGCACGGACCAAAACAAAAGGGCGGCAGCGGGTTTGGGAAATCAGTTTATGCACCAAAAGAAACACAATTTCTGTTTGAAATCCTAACGCAGCCCATCGCCATCGGTGATTATCAATCGGCGACTACCATGTTTGGTACGGTCGTTCCGGCATCTGATGGCCTCGGGGTGGTCATTGCCACTCAGAGTGGAAGGCTTACCAAGGTCAATGTCCGCGTCGGACAAACAGTGCGCGCCGGGCAAACCCTGGCTCTGCTCCAACAAACCGTAAATACTCCTGACCAGGTTAGTATTGCAGCCAACAACAGCAGTTTGGCGGTGCAAATAGAAACAGCTAAAACCCGGGTGTCAGCTACCAAACGCGAATGGGAACGCCTGAAAAAAATAGAAGACCTTGCTGCCGGTCGTGACGTGCAAGCGGCAGAAGCCAACTACAATGCTGCTTTGGCGGAGTTGCAAACATTAGAAAACAAGGCGCTTGGCGCAAATGCAGCTGCAAATGGCCGCACCCTTTCCTTGATTGCCCCAATTGATGGCATTCTTGGTGCTTTTACCCTAACCCCGGGTTCGGAAGTAGTTGCCGGTCAGACCCTGTTCACCATTACCAACCTCGGCAAGGTCTATGTGGAGGCACAGGTGTACGATCGGGATGCGCCGGTTGTTCATGCGGGCAACAGGTTTTTGGTAACTTGCTCTACCGACGATCACAAAAGCGCAGAGGTTCGGTTGATCTCGCAGGCTCAAAACATGAATCCCGGCAATCAGAGCCAACGGGTATTATTTGAGATGGACAACCCGCGCGGAGAATTCAAGATCGGGGAATTTGTTACGGTAAAAGCATTAGACAACAGCACTTCCCGGCAAATCAGTATCCCCAACTCGGCGCTGACTGAAATCAACGGAAAAACAGCCGTGTTTTTGAAACATGGCCCGGAGGAATTCGAACTGGCTTACGTGCAGACCGGAGAAGACGACGGCACCCGAACTTTGATCCTGAAAGGCATCGAAGAAGGTGAAAAAGTGGTGATTAATGGCGCTTACGAAGTGAAGATGATGTATTTGAATCAATAAAAACTAGAAGTTTTCCTATTTTGCGTCAAAATCCGCACATGAACTACCAGGCAAAATCCGATCGCTATCAACAACTCCCTTACCGCCGCTGTGGGAATAGTGGCCTTCTTTTGCCTGCCATTTCGCTGGGCTTGTGGCATAATTTCGGCGGAGTAGATGTTTACGAAACCTACCGGGATGTTTTGCGGGTGGCCTTCGACCGTGGTGTGACTCACTTCGACTTGGCCAATAACTACGGGCCGCCGCCGGGCTCAGCCGAGGAAAATTTCGGACGCATTCTCAAACAGGATTTTGCCGCATACCGCGACGAACTCATCATTTCAACCAAAGCGGGCTATCGCATGTGGGATGGGCCTTACGGCGAATGGGGGTCCAAAAAATACCTTGTTTCCAGTCTCGACCAAAGCCTGCGGCGGATGGGCCTCGATTATGTGGATATTTTTTACAGCCACAGGCCTGATCCGGATACGCCACTGGAAGAAACAATGGGTGCCCTCGACCTGATTGTCCGCCAGGGAAAGGCTTTATACGCCGGTATTTCTAATTATACTGCTGAACAAACGACCCGGGCAGTTGCCATTTTGAAGCGCCTGGGCACACCTTGCCTGATTCACCAACCCAAATATTCCATGCTGGAACGCTGGGTAGAAGGCGGCCTGATGGACGTGCTGGGCCAGGAAG
Source organism: Saprospiraceae bacterium (assembly GCA_013361075.1). Lineage (GTDB taxonomy): Bacteria > Bacteroidota > Bacteroidia > Chitinophagales > Saprospiraceae > JABWAJ01. The sequence continues at coordinate 8,704 of JABWAJ010000023.1, forward strand.
GCATTGGCTGCATTCCGTTTTCGCCACTGGCCCAAGGGCTGCTTACCGACAAGTACCTGAAAGGCATTCCTGCCGATTCCCGTGCAGCCAAGCCACATGGCTTTTTGCAGGCGTCGGCCATTACCGAAGGGGTAATTTCAAAATTGCAGCAATTGAATGCCATTGCCGAAAAACGCAACCAATCGCTGGCCCAAATGGCCCTTGCCTGGCTGCTCAAAGACCCCCGCGTGACATCGGTACTGATTGGTGCCAGCCGGACTACCCAGTTGCTGGATTCTTTGGCTTGTTTGAATAACCTGGCATTTAGTGCGGAAGAGCTGGCAGATATAGAAAGGATTTTAGGGCAATGATGGCCATTTTGCAGGGATTACCCCTGCAAAAAACCATACAGCCCGATCAGGGCCACCGCCAGATAGGGCGTCACGCCGGCTGCTCCGCCGTAGTCTTTCGACATGCGCAGTCCAAAAATCAGGGCAATGAAATTCAGGGAGCCGAGACAAAGTGCCCAAAGGCCCCATTGATTACCGCCACCCGTCCAGAGTTGAACCAGTCCGGCAATGGCCAGCCCGCCTGAGCCGACTTCCATTAAGGTCACAACCGGCAACAGCAGGCCCGTTGTACCGGCTAAGGGAGAGTTTTTAAACTGCCCCTGGAAGTAGGCTAAATTGCCTTTGTAGTCAAGGATTTTGCCCAGCCCCGATTCGCCCAGGGTAGCAACCAGGTAAAGCAAAGCAATGGATTGAAAAAGGAGTTGGCTTGTCATGGTAAAAAAAGTTAAAAGTTATGAAAAACGCTGGACGGCTTGCACCACATTAGTGGGGGTGGACAGAGCTGGCATCGCATCCCGGATTTAAGGCTCAACGCTCAACCACCACCTTCAAACATTCCAAACCCAACGAACAACGCTCAACGCTCAACGCTCAACGCTCAACGCTCAACGAACAACGCTCAACGAACAACGAACAACGAACAACGCTCAACGAACAACGCTCAACCAACAACGTTCAACCAACAACCACCATCACCCCTTCACCAATTTCAGCGTTCGCACCCCGGCTCCCGTTTGTTGTTGCAAAAAATAAAACCCGGATGTCAGGTGCTGAACATCTAAGGTCAGGGAAGAAAGCCCGTCCAGGACCTGTTGTTGCAAGGTGCGACCATTCATATCAATAAGGCGGATGGTGCAGGCGTCCTGGCCTTCGTTGTCAATGTAGAGATTTTGACTGAACGGGGAAGGGTAGGCGCGGATGGTGGCTGCCAGTAACGGGGTTTCTGAATTGGTGATGCCGTTAACCGTGTTGTAAATGGTAGTCAGCAGGGAATATTCGTTGAAAGCATCCTGGCCGAGTTCCCAGATCATGATGCCGGCTACTTCGTCCATGGCCAATTCTGTTTTGGCGCGAATGGTAGGAATACCGTTGTAAAAAATTTGTCCGACCTGGTCAAGTTGGGCGTTGGCAGGGTTTTGAGCTACCAGGCTGCCGAAGGTTGCCGATGTAACGCTTGCAGGGGCATTGTTAAAATTCCAGCCGTAAAACGGAACACCAAGCGTGAGCCGGTCAGCGGGCATGCCCTGCGTCTTCCAGTAGTTGATCGCATTGACGGCAAAAGTATAAGACGAATGCTGGCCGGGGTTGTTGGGAGCCCAGGGTCCGGTAAAATCGTACACCATCATGTTGATGAAATCAAAAGCAAGCATGGCTTCGTCGCTGATGTTCGGATAGCGATAAGTGCCCGGCAACGCAGCAGTCAGGGGCAGTCCGTGCGCTGTGAGAGAATCCCGTAACTGAAGCACAAAAGGGCTGTAAAGTGGCGTCACGTAGCTCCATTCCAGGTCCATATCTACCCCATCAAGCCCATGCGCCTGAACGTATTCTATGATTTTGTGGATAAAAGCAGCCCGGTTTTCCGGTTGCTGGTGGTGGGTCCAGGCGGCATCCCATTCCGATGTGAGGGCACCGCCGGCCAGAGAAATATAGACCTTTACTCCATGTTGCTGGGCTGCCTGTACAACAGGATCGATGTTGTACCCGTTGACACTAAGGTTGCCGGCCATGTCAGGATTGGCAAACGCCAGGTTGAGGTGGGTCAGCTTGCTGTAGTCGATCTGATCACTCAGGCCGAACCGATAATAGGGCAGGTAGCCGATGATTTTGAAATCCTGCTGGGCCATTAGGCTGCTCAAGTTCAGTAAAAACAGCAATGAGATTAAGGTATGGTGTTTTGGCATAAAATGCAGTTAATCATTAATGGAGGAATACCCAACTCCTTGCAGAATTTCTTCCAGGTCGGCGGGGATAGTTGGCGGAACCGGGTTATCCAGAATATTGATGTCCATATTGCATGACTTTTTAATGAAACGGCCGTCTTATCGCCTGGTTCCAAAGATAGGTTTTCTGATAAAACCCCGTACTATTTTCGGGGTATTCCATGATATCGCTTGTTAACTTTAAAATCATTGCACATGAATCTTTATTTGCCTTTGGCAGGTTGCCTGCTGCTGACAGCCATGGCCTGCAAAACACCAACGCCTTCTGACGACGATCACCTGCGCCTGCACGACATCTGGGCCTTGCAAAGTATGAAACAAAAAGAGCTGCCGGAAAGCGCCAAGGGCAAACCCTATATTGAGATCCATGTAAAAGACGGCAAACTTATGGGCAACGGCGGGTGCAACCAGCTGTTTGGCAACATCACATTTGAAGGGAAAAACGGCATTCAGTTTTCCGGCCTCGGAAGCACCAAAATGGCCTGCCCGGAGTTGAAGACCGAATCCGAATTCATGCAATTGCTGCAAGCTGTTCGAAGTTATGAACTGCGCGAACTATCACTTTTTCTGCTGGGTTCCGGCGGAGAAGAATTGTTGGAATTCCGGAAAGTAGATTGAGCAGGTAAAAATTATGCACCAAACCCACATTCTTTAACTCCCCGTATCAAACCATAGACAAACAACTTACCTTTGCCGCAAATTCCATAACATCATCCACCACATGCGCGAAGAATATTTCCGTTGGTACTCTCCCAACCTCAACATGGATATGGAAATGCTCGTACACGGGCATCAGGGCTATCCGGTTATCCTTTTTCCATCATCCATGGGCCGTTATTTCGAAAGCAAAGATTTTGGCCTCACTGAATCGGCGCGCTGGTTCATCGAACGGGGGTTCATCCAGTTGTTTTGCCCCGACAGCATTGACAAACACAGCTGGTACAACAAGCAGGTCCACCCGGCTACCCGGGCACACAACCATGCCTGGTACGATAAAATGGTACTTGATGAAATTGTGCAACGGGCCCGCTGGAACACTCCCTCCGGCAAAGTAGCGGTAGCCGGGGCCAGTTTTGGCGGTTATCACGCAGTCAATTTTGCACTGAAGCACCCGGAAGTAGTTAGCCACCTGTATTCGATGAGTGGTGCTTTTGACATCCGGACCTTCGTTGGCGACCACTACGACGACAATGTCTATTTCAATAATCCGGTAGACTACATCCACGGCCTCAGCCATCCGGATATCTGGCGCATGAAGATCGTGCTGGGCACTTCGGAATGGGATATTTGTTTAGAGGCCAACCAGCGTCTTTCCGGTCAACTGCATCAGAAAAACATCCCGCACTGGCTTGATGTGCGTGGCTGGCAACAGCACGACTGGCCTTTATGGCGCGATATGTTTCCTCATTATTTGAGTTTGATTTGATCGGTCTAAGAAGCAATAAATACTCCGGAGTGCCTGCCTGCCCGTTAATTTCCTTTTCGGGTGTTCGTCTTCTCCCGGCTTTTTACTGCTTTTTCTTCGGCTTTTTCTGCTTTACCGTCGGCCTTGACGGCTTTGCGCTGCGCCTTCAGCACATTGGCGCGGGCCCGGGCAGCTTCTTCTTTCGCCTCAGCGGCTTTGCGCTCTTTTTTGGCTGCACGCACTTCCGATTTGGCGTCTTTGTGTGCTTTTTTTAAGGTTTTCGCATCTGTTTGTACCGGTTCTTTGGCGCTGGCGGTTTGGCTTTCTTTCTTTTTAAAAATGGAAACTTTTTCTTTTTTTTCTGAAACGGGCGTCTGTTCCTGTTTTTCTTCTTTTTTCTTAAACAGCTGTGCATGGGCTTCTCCGGCAAAGCAAAGCAGGAGGATAAAAGTCATAAAAAACACCAAACGATTGGAGATGGTCATGTTATGCTTTATTTTGTGAGAAATTCGAGGTATTAACGTCAGCGGATTGCTTTTGATTATAAAGTCTGTTATTTCATATTAACGCGCATGCCGGTTTCAGATCACCATACCCATCCTAATGTCAATCCGCAGTTAAGCGAGCACCTGGCGCAACGCAAACTAAATGCACTTTTGCCTGAAGACCACGTGGCCCGCCTGCTCGCCGGCGACCGCATTGCCCTGAGCAGGGCCATTACCCTCGTGGAAAGTTCGAGAGCCGACCACCAGGAAACGGCAGAAAAAATTGTTGCGCAGTGCCTCCCCCACAGCGGGAAAAGTCTGCGCATCGGCATTACCGGAGCACCCGGAGTTGGGAAAAGTACCTTCATAGAAACTTTCGGATTGTATTTATTGTCCCAGGGCCGGCGGGTAGCCGTGCTGGCGGTTGATCCTTCCAGCCAGGTCAGCAAAGGCAGCATCCTTGGCGATAAAACGCGCATGTTCGAACTGGCCTCACAACCAGGTGCTTTCATCCGGCCTTCTCCTTCGGGAGAGTCACTTGGCGGTGTGGCGCGCAAAACCCGCGAGGCCATTTTACTTTGTGAAGCGGCAGGCTTTGATGTCATCATCATCGAAACAGTTGGGGTTGGGCAATCTGAAACCGCCGTACACTCTATGACAGATTTTTTTCTGTTGCTGCTCCTGCCAGGCGCAGGCGACGAACTCCAGGGTATCAAACGTGGAATTGTAGAAATGGCCGACCTCATTGCCATCAACAAAGCCGACGGCGAGCGAAAGGGACTCGCCATGCGTGCCAAACGCGAATATGCCGGCGCCCTTCACCTGTTCCCGCCTAAAAGCAGTGGTTGGGAGCCTCAAACAGTTCTTTGTTCAGCCATTGAAAATTTGGGAATAGTTGAAATTTGGAAACTATTACTTGCCTACCAGGAACTCACTTCAAAAAACGCTTATTTCGGGCATAACAGGACCCAACAAGCCCGGTATTGGCTCCATGAGAGCATCCACGCGCACCTTCACGACCTGTTTTACCGGAATATTGCTGTTCAGGAGCATTTACAGGCGGTAGAAGAAGCCGTACTCAACGGCAGCATCACCCCTTTCAGGGGAGCGGCTATGTTGATGGATTTTTTTTTAACCGCAGGCAAAATTGAATAAGTATAAAAAGCGGTGAAAACCGTTTGTCAACAGCTCAAATTAACCATATAAAAGTTCTCGTTATCCCCTGGATTCAAAATTTTTTATTCTTAAAAAAATGGCACATCATTTGCTTTCTAAAAAAAGTTTTTACCTTAGCCCTGTCGAAGCAAGCTAAAAATCTTCTGATTATGTTAAGCCGACAATGGAAAGCACTAACAATTACACTTTTTTCTGCATTCTCCCTGGCTCATGGCGCTACCTTTAACAACGAACGTTCCTCTGCAGACTCGCTCGTTGTAAGTAAAGAAAGAACCATTGAAGAACAACTTGTACGTCAACAAGTTATCTCGTATGCAAAACGATTTCAGGGAATCAACTACAAGTATGCAGGTCGTTCCCCAAAAGGGTTTGACTGCTCTGGTTTTACGCACTATGTAATGAACCACTTCAATGTGGATGTATCGCCAAGCTCCCGCACACAGGCAGGCGAGGGCAAAAAGATTGACCTTGGAAAGGTTCGTCCCGGCGATCTGATTTTTTTTCGGAGACCGAAGTCAAGGTATATCTTCCACGTAGCTATGGTCGTTTCCAACGATCAAAAAGCTGTACACATCATACACAGCACTTCACGTGGGGTAGTCATTGACAATCTGAATGAATCGAAATACTGGAAACCTAAAGCCTACATTGCCAGAGATGTACTTTCCGGCAGTGATTTCAAGCTTCAGGACATGGTGGAACCTCCCGTGGAAGCGCCCTTAGAAGCGCATCCGATGCCGGATCTTCACCTGACTATGCTGGCTTGTTTTATTTAAACCAATCGCTTCGATTATTTTATGAAAAGGTTCTTGTCCATCATGTCATGGGCAAGAACCTTTGAATTTTTAACTGGTTTTATAGCCAAATCGTTATTTTTGAAACGTGAAACAAAAAAAATACCACCACTAATGCTCAAATTTGAAAACTATCAGTACACCCGTCCTGATATTGCAGGCATGACTGCGCAATTCGATGAATACCTGACCCGATTTGAAAATGCCACTTCATTTGAGGAACAATCTCTTGCCTTTGACCAGGCCAACAACCTGAAGGAAGATTTTTACTCTATGCGCAGCATTTGCCAGGTCCGGCATACCATTGATACCGGTGACGCTTTTTACGAAGCTGAAAATAATTTCTTCGACGAACAGATTCCCCATGTCGAAGCCCTTACGCACCGGCTTTACCAGGTGTTGATTCGGGCAACCTTCCGGGAGGAGTTGGAAGCCAAATGGGGACGCCAGCTCTTTCGCATTGCCGAGTTGAGTTTGAAAACCTTCTCTCCGGAAATCATCGAAGACCTGCAGGAGGAAAACCGCATCAGCAGTGATTACATCAAGTTAAAAGCCGGTGCTGTTATTGAGTTTCAGGGAGAAACCTACAATTTGTCCTCCATTCAACGGATGGAAACCTCACCGGATCGCGAAATAAGGGCAGCTGCCTGTGAGGCCAAATGGCAGTTTTTTGTTGCAAACGGGGCCGAGTTTGATCATATTTTTGACCAGTTGGTTAAAATCCGTCACCGCATTGCTCAAAAATTGGGTTATCCGAATTTTGTTCCTCTGGGCTATGCCAGGATGCTGCGCACCGATTATGATGCAGCCATGGTGCAGAATTTCCGTCGCCAAATCAAAGAATTCATTGTGCCGCTGGCAACGCAATTATTTGAACGGCAACGCATTCGTCTGGGGTTGGACGTGCTCAAACACTACGACGACGATTTTCGCTTCGCTTCCGGAAATCCCAAGCCCAAGGGAGATCCGGAATGGATTGTTGAACGTGCCGCCAGCATGTATGCTGAACTTTCCTCGCAAACCGATGCTTTTTTTACGTTTATGCGCGAAAGCAACCTGATGGATCTGGAAGCCAAGCCGGGGAAAGCAACAGGGGGGTACTGCACCTACATCAACAAATACCAGGCACCTTTTATTTTTTCCAATTTTAATGGCAGCAGCCAGGATATCTATGTCCTTACCCATGAGGCCGGACATGCTTTTCAGGTGTACAGCAGCAGGAACCTGGGCATCAGCGAATACCACTGGCCAACTTACGAAGCCTGTGAAATTCACTCCATGAGTATGGAGTACTTTACCTGGCCCTGGATGGATCAATTTTTTCTGGAAGAGGCAGATAAATACCGGTTTGCACACATTACCGACTCCATCTGCTTTTTGCCTTATGGCGTGGCAGTGGATGAATTTCAGCACACGGTGTATGAAAACCCGGATTTTACGCCGCAACAGCGCCATCAGGCCTGGCGCGAACTTGAACGCAGCTATTTGCCCCACCGAAATTACGAAGACAGCCCCCATTTGGAAGCGGGTACTTTCTGGCAAAAACAGACCCATATCTTCGCTTATCCGTTTTATTACATCGATTATACACTCGCTCAGATCTGTGCTTTCCAATTCTGGAAACGCAACAACGAAGACCACGAAAAGGCCTGGGCCGATTATGTGCGCCTGTGTGAAACCGGTGGCAGCAAATCTTTTCTGGATCTGGTCGCCTTGGCAGGATTGCGGTCTCCATTCGAAGACGGCTGCCTGGCCTCTGTGATTGACGACCTGAAACACTGGTTGGCGGGAGTAGATGATGCTGCGTTTTAAAGAGGTTGTTGATAGGGGTGAGGAGGCATTTTAAGTTGCGAAAATGTTTTTGCAAACAATCGGATGAATTTATTTCACGCTACGGCATTATTGTCTGATGCATCCCTGTTATCTAACCATAAAGAGAAATGGGTCATTCCGAAAACTCGGAATGACCCATTTTTATGGGGTAAACTACCCTTTTATTTACCGCATCAGTACTACATCTCCTTTAAAGAGCCGCACTTCGCCGTCGATGAATTCCACTTCAGCAAAGTAAACAAACACTGCTGCATTCATCAATTGGCCGCGGTGGGTGCCATTCCATCCATAAGCAGGATCGTTGGGCTGGAAATTGTCTAATTCAATGATGGCTTCGCCCCAACGGTTGAAAACCTTAAACGCTTTGATGCGCGCAACTTCCGGGCCAGCCTGGATGTACAACACATCGTTAAACCCATCTTCATTGGGCGAAAAGACGTTTGGAATGAATACCTCCCGGTTTTTAGCCACAAAAATGGTAATTGCATCCGTATCGGTACAACCGTTTTCATCGGTTACCACAACCGAAAACGCAGCTGTTTCAAAAGGTCTCACCAACGGGTCGTAGCAATCGGTACAGGACAAAGCCGGATCAATTTTCCAGTTGTAAGAAACCACCGGATAAGTTGTCTGCGCCGGAAGCCGGATGCTGTCGCCGAGGCTGATCTGGATATCCGGTCCCAAATCCACAATCAATTCCTGTGGCTGGTTAACTGTTTCCGTTATCTCTGTTTCGCAACCATTGGCATCCTGTACCTGGATTTGGTAGGTGCCGATACCGAGGTTTCCAAATACCGGACTTACCGTAAAGGGACCATTATTTATTGCATATACAAAAGGTCCTACTCCACCGATAACCTTGGAAACATTGATGAATCCTTCGCTGTCGCCATAACAAAGCGGGTCGGTTACTTCGGCTTCAACACTCAGCGGCTCAGGTGCAGTGAGCGATGCCTGGGTTGTTGTGCTACAGCCATTTTGGTCAGTAACTGTAACAGAATACGTATTGAGGGTGAGGTCTTCAATGGTCGCTGTATTCAAGCCGGTACTCCAGGCATAGGAGTAAGGTGCCGTACCGCCAACAGCCGAAGCAGTAGCCGAACCGTCATTTCCGCCTGCGCAACTGATGTTGAACCCTTCGTGATCGGAAAGGGCAATAGAAGCATTCAATGCCGGTGGCTGTGTTATCGTAAAATTGATGATGCCTGCAATCGAATAGCTGTCCGTGACCGTAATGCGGTAATTACCGGCGGGCAGGTTGTTGATGAAGGCGTTGGTGTTGTTCGCCGCGATGTTGCCCGATCCGGTGAGTGGATTGCCAATGCCCTGCCAGGTGTACGTGTAGGGCGCTGTACCCACCGTTACAGAAAAACGGTAGGATCCATCAGCATTTCCACTGCAGCGCGCTGCGGTGCCGAGGGTACTGAATGACAACTCACAAGGGTGGGTAGTCAGGTTCAGCGTCACAATACTGTCGCAACCGGAAGCCGACTGCAGGGGTACCACAAAAGTGCCCGTACTGTTGAAGCTGGTGTTGCCAACGGTGAAGGTTTCGTCGTCACAAATCAGCTCCGTCAAAGAAATGGCGTAAACCGGGTTTACGGTCAGGTTCAGGTTTACAATGCTGTCGCAACCAGTTGCCGCAGTCAGCACATCCTGATAAGTACCGCTGGCCGTGTAAGTCGAACTGCCTACGGTATAGCTGTCGCCAAAACAAACCACTTCGGTCAGATTCGTCACGGGGATTGGATGTACAGTCAGATTTAAATTTACGGTACTGTCGCAACCATTCGATGCCGTCAGGATGTCCTGATAAACGCCGCTAACCGTATAGCTGGAACTGCCTACAGAATAGCTTTCCCCGTCGCAGATGAATTCCGTGAGGTCAGTTACAAATACCGGATTGACTGTCAGAACCAGGTTGACGATGCTGTCACAGCCATTGGCAGCAACAAGAATGTCCTGGTAAGTACCAGAAACCGTATAATCAGAAGTGCCTACTGTGTAGGTTTCTCCATCGCAGATGGTTTCCGTCAGATCCGTAACCGGCACGGGCAATACGGTCAGGTTCAGGTTGACAAAGCTGTCGCAACCATCCTGAGCAACAAACATATTGGAATACATGCCGGTCTCGTCGTAGATCGTCGTACCTACCGTGAACGTTTCTCCTTCGCAGATGCTTTCTACCAGATTGATTTGGTAAAAAGAAGTAATGGTCAGGTTCAGGTTGACAATACTATCGCACCCAACTGCAGAAGTCAGCGTATCGCTGTACATGCCTGTGGCAGAGTAAGAAGAGTTGCCTACCTCGTAGGTTGCTCCGTTACAAATGCTGGTTACGATATTGGTCACCGGAATTGGTGCTACGGTCAAATTCAGCGTTACAATACTGTCGCATCCGTTAGCTGCTACCAGTACATCCTGATAAACTCCGCTAACGGTGTAGCTGGAAGTACCGACAGTAAAGGTTTCTCCGTCGCAGATCAATTCGTTCAGGTTGGTTTCAGGAACATCCAAAACCGTCAGGTCCAGATTCACAATACTGTCGCAACCATTGGCTGCCACCAGCACGTCCTGATAAACGCCGGTTGTGGTATAATCGGAGGTTCCCACCGTATAGGTTTCTCCATCACAAATGCTTTCTACAAGGTTCGTAACCGGCACATTTAATATTACCAGATTCAACGTCACTGTGCTGTCGCAGCCATTTGTTGCCGTAAAGGTTTGCGTATAAGTGCCCGGCTGCGTGTATGGGGTTGTACCCACGGTAAAGCTTTCCCCATCACAGATCGAAATATTCAGCGTCACATCCGGTGTATTCAATACCGTCAGATTCAGGTTGACAATGCTGTCGCAGCCGGTGGCCAGGGAGGTCAATGTATTCTGATAAACGCCAGTAGTGGTGTAGGTAGAAGTTCCCACCGTGAAACTCTCATCGTCGCAAATGCTTTCTACGAGGTTGGTCACCGGAATGGGATGCACCGTCAGGTCAAGATGGAAAATACTGTCGCAGCCCGTTGAGGTAACCGACGGAATGTCGTACAGGCCCGTAGCGGTAAAATTCATCCCCCCGGCACTGTACACTTCTCCTTCGCAAATCTCTACCGCGCCGAAGCCCTCAAGAATGTCGGCTACCGTCAGGTTCAGGGTCACGATACTGTCACAACCTGAAGCAGCGACGAGGGTATTGACATACGTACCCTGGGTGTCATAGGTATTGGGGCCTACGCTGTAAGTTTGCCCGGTACAAATGCCAATGTTAAGCAGGGTGGTCAACGGCTGAATGACGTTCAGGTTGAGCGTTACAATGCTGTCACAGCCGTTTGATGACTGGAAGGTTTCCACATAGGTGCCGCTTGCGGTATAAGGAGTACCATTGAAGGTGAAAATTTCCCCTTCGCAGATGTCTTCATCGAACGTTGTTGACGGAATTTCCAGTACTTCCAGATCAAGCGTAACCAAACTGTCGCATCCGTTTACCGACGTCAGGGTGACCTGATATACCCCATCTGTATCGAAAGTAGTCCCTCCTAGTGTATAGGTTTCTCCATCACAAATGGTCACGTTGGTTGCACCGGTAATGGCACCGAGCACGGTCAGGTTGAGTGTGACGATGCTGTCGCAGCCGTTTGCAGCTACCAGGGTGTCCCGATAAGTGCCACTCATATCATAAGTGGAATTGCCTACCGAATAGGTTTCATCACTGCAAATGGTTTCGGTCAGTGTAGTGAACCGGTTTGGAAGTACGGTCAGGTTGAGCGTGATGGTACTGTCGCAACCCGTTGCGAGGGAAGGCACCACCCGCTGGTGGGTACCCTGAGTAGAAAAAGCCATGCCGCCTATGGTGTAACTTTCTCCCTGACAAATGGTTGCATTGACGGTAGAAACAATGGGTGCTCTAACCGTCAGGTTCAGATTGACCGTACTGTCGCATCCGGTGGCTAAGGAGGTTAGCACCCGGGTGTAGTTGCCGCTGGTCGTTATGGGCGGCCCGGTACCAATGGTGAAACTTTGCCCGGCGCAAATGGTTCGGACTAAATTGGTGACAATCTGCGGTCGTTCAGTAAGGTTAATGTTGACAATACTGTCGCAACCGCCGGCGCTTTCCAGAACAAACTGGTAAGTACCCGACTGGTTTAGAAAAATGGTGCCGTCCACAACGTATTCGTCTCCAAAGCAAATGGTTGGAGAAAGGGTGACCGGTGCAGGAACGGGGTACACGGTAAGATTCAGTACGGTTTGCCTGTTGCAGCCAAATGGAGTTGGCTGGTTAACAACATAGACTCCCGTGCTGTTGTATTGGGTAGGTAATCCCGGTATGGTTACAGATTCGCCCTGACAAATAGCTTCCGTTATCAGAATAAACTCATTGGGATGCACGGTGAGGTTGACCGTGACGGTACTGTCGCATCCGCCATTAACAGTAGGGATGGTCACGTTGTACACACCACCTGCAAAAAGTGCCTGGCTCCCGGGGCCGCCCGGAGTGCCTACCCAATAGATCTGGCCTTCGCAAATGGAGGCATTGACATTGGTAAACTGGGGCGGCAGTACATTCAGGGTAAAGGTATAAATATC
>JABWAJ010000502.1 GCA_013361075.1 Saprospiraceae bacterium
ACGTCCAACACCCGGCGTTCGGTAAAATCCGGGCAAGGCATACAGGAGCCATGCAAACAGTGCAAAAGAATAGATGTGCGACATGCTCGGCTCGTGGGCCGCATAATGCAGCAGGTTCGTACCCAGTAGAACAGCCGCTAAGGTGATGACAGTAATGGCGCCCGAAAACCCCATTCTGTTAAGGACCAGTCCCGAAAACCAAAGCCCCAGCAACAAATAAAAGATACCGGCCACCCGGATGAGGTGGATGTAGGGGCGTTCATAACCGGTGGCCGGGCCGCCACTCCACTTAGCATAGGCATGTGCAACGAAAAAAAACGGTGCCTGCAGGATGGATACTCCGTAGGTATATTTCGTGAAATGTTTGTCGGTACCCGGGTAGTGTTCAAACTGGTAAGGGGTGCGCACCGGCACCTTGTCGAACCCTCCGTGTATGGCGATGGCAGGCAGATAAAGGTAGTATCCCTCTGCATCCGACCAGAAAACATTGTCCACATAGCGGTCGCGGATGAACGGGAAAAAAACTGACAGGGCAACCGCTACAAATAACAGATAGTATAACAAACTACGAGGCGTGGACATCGGCACGAAGAGTTGTTGTGTGTTGATTCAGGGGGTAAAACTACGATTTGTTTGTGGGATGTGTCATTTTTCTTCCCCCAAAATCCTTTGCCCGCCCAACTGCAAACTACACCCTTCTGAAATTGCATAAAGCCGCCGCACGCCTTCTTCTTTATACTGCTCTACGACAATATGCGCGCCGCCGAATTCCGGTTTTTTCTGATAAGCCGCAAACCCCTGAGCGCAATTTTTTAAGGTAATATCGCGGATGAACAAGGTGGAAAAATCTTTGGAAGCTGCACCGATGTTGGCATTTTCGATGGTGGCTCCAAGTACCGTAACATCGCTTTCTTCTCCGGTGCTGATGCCTTTGTCGCCGCAGCGAATGGCACGGCAATTCCGGATGGTGGCCACACTGCCCGAAAAATCCATGGCATCGTTGCCGATGTCGCGGAAGGTACAATTCAGGACTTCACCTTTGCAAAAATCGCTGTCAAATGCATCAAAAAAGGTATTGATAAACTGGCATTCTTCCAGGTTGAAGTGCGAGCGGATGATGTTGAGGGCGTCTTCGCAGTGGTTTCTGCGAAAAATACAGCGATACAACCGCACCTCTGATTCGTAAAAATTCACAGCACCCGTCAGGATCCAGCCGTCTTCCCTTAAGGTGTTGAGGTCTTCAAAAACCACATTTTTTAAAACAGAAGGCGCTCCGGCCTGCAGGACAGTGAACCCCTGGGCGCTTTGGTCTGAAGAATGGATTTTAACCGGTGCATCTTCCGAGCCGATTAGGTGTACCGGCGAGCGGGAAATGAAACGCGCTTTTTTGACCAGATTGAGTGATACGCCTTCGCCCATAAACACGTCAAATCCAGCGGGAATGATCACATCGGTGGCAATCTGGTGGGCACCCGGACGGAAGCGGATGGTTTTATTTTCCACCACCCACCAGGCATTGCTTACCGGGTTTGCTTTGTCAAAGAGATGTTGTGCGGTAGTTCCGTTTTCGGGTCTTTTCCAGGTGGAAATGGGGGCACTGAAGGTAGAATCCACACCGGGAATTTTAAAAAACAAGTGCGTTGCAGCAGGGGGCAACTCCAGCTTGTCGTAATGCCGGATGCTCTGAAATTTGTCAGCGTATTGGTATAAAAAACGCGCGCTGCCCGGGTCGCTGACGCCGGCATCGCGTTGGATGCGGCTCAACAGGTGGCGTGGCGACTGCCCCGGGAGCATCAGGTTCAGGGTGCCGGCCGGTTGGTGAGCGCCATAGCCATAACCGGTGATTTGAACGGGCAGGCTGTGGGCATTGCCTGCCAATACCTGCTTTTTGCCCCCCGAAATTCCCTGTGTAAAGGTTTTCAGGCTCCCTTCCTCAAAAGGCAGAATGAGGGAATGCAAATAAGCTGCCTGTTCTGCAATTTTGGACAAATCGGGCTGGTAATCCGGGAATTCCAGCTGGAGCCATTGCAAACGGGGTGCCCATTCTGCCTGTACTTCGTCTAAAAATTTATTGAGGTAGGAGGAGGAAGTAAATTGGTACAAATAGCGAATGTATTGTGCTGCAAATGCTTCATCCTGAAATAGATAAGCAAAAGCTGTTTTTGCGTCTAACGAGGCCGGATTAAGGGCACCCTGCCCCAGAAAGGTGTACTGCCGGGCAGGCGGACCATCATAACCATCGAAACCAATGGGTTCCAGACGGCTGGTCACCGGGTTGTAATAAAAGCGCTGGTTGTGCCAGATGATGCCGTGGTAAGCGCTTAGCACGTCGCTGATGGCGTAAAATTTGGCAATGCGCTCCAGGTCGAAAATATCGGCAGGCCGTTTCAGTCCAAACTGAAACTGGTAGAGCAGTTCACGGGCTTGTTCGTATTGTTTGGAAAGGGTAGGGGAGCCTGTGATCTTGTTTTCGTTGAATGTACTGATGTCGGCATTTTCTTTTTCCATGATGGTATGCGCCGATTCGAAGCGGGTGTAACCGTGGTGGTTCAACTGCCGTTCGATGCCTGCCCAGAATGCATCTTCGTTGAGCTTAACAATGGGCCCTTCCCGCCGGTGTTGAAATTCGGGTAATTCTTTTTCAAAATGCTCTTCGTAGGCATAGAGGCCGAGCGATTTGCCGTTCAGGATCAACTCAATAAAATCGTAGCGCGTGGCCAGCACATCCTCTTTGATCCACAATCGGTGCAGGAGCCATTCGTGCAGAAAATGACGCGCTGCGGGCGTATGTACAGAAAAAGAAACCATTCGTTTCCAGGCATTGGGGGCTTTAACCCGTAGCCGGAATGACCATTTTTCGCCTTCGAGGTGTTCGAGGCGGTCGCCTTTCAGCCGGAGGTTCACTGCAGTTTTCCGGCCTGTGCTGTCTAAAATATTGGCATTTACCCAGCCATCCTCACTGTTTTCAAGTACCCCGCTGCGCAAGGCGGCTTCGCGTTTTTCGCGCAGGGTGGCCATGGCTTTATCCGAAATTTGCAACTGCAATTTCTCCGGGCGGAAATGACTGTCGGGGATTGCCGGCGTTTTTTCTACCTTCAGGTCGTCAAAAAAGATTGCAGTTTGGCCGCTGCCGTAAACATAAACGCCCACCTTGTCTACAGGTTTGCCGTAGGGGATGTGGAAACGGATCTCCAATTTTTCCCAACCCTGGCCATCCATTTGCACCGGGGTATCGGTCTCAAAATGAAAAACACCTTCTGCACGGGCTACTAAGCGGCCTTCATTCCCCGGGTTTTTGAAACGCCAGACCGAAGCGATAAATAGTTCGCCCCCCGTTGCGCCTTTCCAGTCATGGCCGAAGCCATACTGTGCACCACTGCCCTCAGGCACTTTGCTGGAGTAGCTGCCTGAACGTGCGCGTTCGGCGCTTTGGGTTTTGCCGTTTGAAAAAAGGCCGCCCTGTCCTTTAAAATTTTCTCCACGGACGGTTTCTGCATCACAAAAAACAAGGTTGGGAGAAGCATTCAGCAGCCGGATGGTGTGCACTGCAACATAAAGCAGGCTGCCAGCCAGCAACAAAAGTACAGCAATGGCCAGCAGGCGGTTGTTTTGCCGCCGACGTTGGAGGCGGTATTTATCAGACAGAATCATGCCAGATCAGGTTGCTCAACAACAGAAAGCACACTACCGGGAGAGAGGAGCCGGAGTTCCGTTTTTACTTTTTCCAATTGTTCCAGGGAGTCGAATTTGCAAAGGAAAGACAATTCCAATCCTTTATCGGGGGCATGCATCCGTTTTAAATCAACATAAGGCAGGGCATCGGTCAGGATTTTAGAAACGGCCTGCACACTTTCGGATTCCGTCCGAATGTGGATGAAATAAGCACCTTCGCGCCGGCTGGCACCTTTTCCTGCAATTTTCAGGCTGAGGAACAACAAGGCCAAAATGATGCTGAAGGTGACAATTGCCAGTACCGGCTGATTGGCCCCGCCAGCCAGCCCTATCCCTATAGCGATGAAAAGGTAGGTGAGTTCCTCCGGATCTTTGATGGCTGCCCGGAAACGCACAATGGACAAGGCCCCGACTAAACCCAAAGAAAGGGCAATGGACGATTTGACGATCATGATGATGAGCAAAGTGCCAAGGGCCAGCGGCAGGAAGTTGGCTGCAAATTTGCGCCTGTTGGATAACGTCTGGCCAAAGCGCACATAAAACAGGCGCAACAGCGAAGCCAGGGCCGCTGTGATAAGGATGTTGAGTAAAAATTCGCCAAACGGAACATTGTTGGCAAATTCCTGGATGTATTTTTCCTGAAGTTCCTGTAATATATTCATTTCCAAATTGCGTTTAG
>JABWAJ010000503.1 GCA_013361075.1 Saprospiraceae bacterium
TCAGGCATTTTTTTCCAGACGGCGATATCGTCTAATTTTCCGCGCTTGCCACGGTCACCGGAAAGCAGAATTTTGCCGTAACGGCTGTAATTGTCCCAACTATTGGAAATACGGGGCTCGGCGTCGCTGGCTTTTGCAAAATAATCCCATTGAACAACCAGATGGGTGCGTTGGTCAATATAGACTTTGTACCGGTTTTCAGGGGTATCGCCTACATTTTCAAAGGTAAGCTGCAGGACGTCAGCCTGATTTCCGGCAGCAAGGGCTTCGGTGCCCAAATGCCGCAAAGTAACGCCGGGGTCCATCATTTTATAAGGCATAAACAGCCAGTAGGCATCATTGAGCCACATACTTTTTCCCCGTTTTACATATTTGGCAATGGAATCAACGTGCTCCAAAACAACGCCTTTTCGTTTCACGGTTCCGGTTTCTTTGCCCACATCCACCAAATAAATGGTGCTGTCGGCAAAGGACTCGATGCGCACCAATCCTTCGTGTTTGTCCCACCACAAACGACGGCGACCGAAAAAAGTCCAGGCCACAAACCGGGTTTTGTCCCAGTTTTTCTGACCGCCCATGGCTTTCATTACCTGGCCGGCAATCTCAACGGCTTTCGGATCAGATGCATTTTGTGCACTAAGCCCTTTGGATACAAAGAGGGCCACGGCAAGGAGCAGGATCATTTTTTGAAACATGGTGGGTGTTTTTGTTGATGAACCTGCAAATTAGCAAAATGAGCAAACAGGCAAGCGGGCAAATGGTGAAAAGAAAGACATGTTGCCTGGTGCCAACGTAATTATTCAACAACAATTACCTTTTCCGATGCCTGCCAAATTCCAAAATATCCCAAAACTTCACCGGAAAGGTTGCCATTCGGGTTAAACGGGGTGGGCGCAGAAAACCCGCGGCCTTCTACATTGGCCAGCTCCGTAAAATAATCGTAATAGCTTTTGTTGACGGACATCAGCTGGCAACGCAGCACATCTCCTTGTTGAAAAGTCTGACGAATAACCGGGCGAACGATTGGCAGGCCATCGCCAAACCGGTCGTCGCTAAGGATATAGGTGCCAGACTGGAAGGCGTCGTTCTGGAAAATTTTCAGGCGGTAATAATTGGACTGGCCTGGAATGTCCTGCCATTTTGCGGTAAGCATGTAGTGCGCTTCGCTGGTTCCATTTCCCGAAGGACCTCCGGTTTCCACCTTTTCGGTCATCAGCGCATCAAGCGGAGCAGGGTAGGGCACGGGCACGGTTTCGGATTCAATGACCTGGCCATTGGGCAATTCTATGCGCAACCGGGCGCTTTCTCCAGGGGCAATGTCAATACCCGTCGCCGAATAATGTCCGTCGGCATCCTGAATCACCGGGATGTTCGCTTCGCCGGAGGTGGTCAGTAAAATGGCCGCTCCGGTTATCTTTTCAAAATTATTGCTGTCGTAAAAACCGGAAGTTTTACTCAGGCTAACGGTGCAAATACCCTTGCCGGCATCCAGATTTGCTTCTATGACAACGCGTTGAGTGGCGGTATCCAAATCGAGCAAGATGACTTCTTCGCAAGCCGTCAGGCTGCAGAAAAGGAGCATGAACAAACTTATTTTTTTCATGGATGATGTTTGAATAAAGAAAAAATGATTCAGAATCAGGTCAGGGTTATTTCCACCGGAAATTCCAGGTCACAGATGGTACAATTCCGAACAAACTGGTCTTGATGGCCTCCGTTTTTCCCGGGTCCGTTTCGCTTTCTTCAAATGTTATGGAAAAGGCATTTTTCCGGTTGTAGGCGTTGTAGACCGAAAAATTCAGGTCAGAAGACCAATGGGTTTTTTCTGACAATGCCCAGGTCAGGCCCAGGTCGAGGCGGTGGTAATCCGGCATGCGGTCGCCGTTGCGTCCGCTGAACAAGGTGATGATTTCGCCGTCTACCTCGTATTTTCCAGTTGGAAAAGTAACCGCGTCGCCGGTATAATAAACCCAGGCCCCCGACAAGGTCAGTTTTGGAGAAAGTTGGTAGGTGGCCACTACCGAAAAGTCATGCGTGCGATCCTGCCGGGCCGAAAACCACTGCCCGCCATTGATCGCATCGAACTGCCGTTCCGATTTAGACAAGGTATAGGAAATCCAGCCTGTCAGGGGCCCGCTGTTCTTTTTTAGAAAAAATTCCAGGCCATAGGCACGTCCTTTTCCAAATACCAGTTCGGCTTCCAGATCGGGGTTTAAAAACGTTTCAGCGCCATCTTCATAATCGACCTGGTTTTGCAGGGTTTTGTAGTAGCCTTCTACACTGAATTCGTAAGCGTTTTCCTTGAAATTCCGGAAATAACCCATGGCCCATTGGTCGCCAATTTCCGGCTTTACCAGCGGAGTGCTTGGTATCCAAAGGTCGGTTGGTGTACCGGAAGTCGAATTGGAAAGCAGGTGCAGGTACTGGTACATGCGGTTGTAAGAAGCTTTTACCGAACTGTTGTTGCTGAGAAGCAGGGTTGCACTTGCCCGGGGTTCGAAGCCTAAGGTAGTATGGTAAAAGTCATTTTTTGCGTAGGAAGTGGTTGCAATTACCTCGTCTGCTTCGTTGTACGTTTTGAGGTCGAACGCACCAATATTGCTGAACGAACTGAGGCGCAGGCCATAGTAGGCACTCAGCCGCGGGCTTATTTTTTGCTCGTTGTCTATGTAAAATCCAGTTTCCAGTGCCTGCTGGCGGGGCAGGTCAATTTCGGCCCCCTCACTGGTATCCGTCCCTTCGTCGGAAGTAAATTTCCCGGGCTTAAACTGGTGAACAATGGTATTCCACCCAAATTGAATGCTGTTTTCTGGGTTGGCATACCAATTGAAATCCTGTTTGAGGTTGTAATTGAAAATACCGGAAGTGAGATTGAGCGAAGTGCCGGCATTATCAACCCCGAAACCGTAGTCAAAGTCGCTGTAAATGAAAGAAACATTGGAAAACAGCTTGTCGTTGAAAACGTGATTCCATCGGAGTGTGCCCGTGGTATTTCCCCAGTCTAAACCAACCTGGCCGAGCGAAAATACATCGCGTCCAAAATACCCCGAGAGGTAGAGGCGGTCTTTTTCACTGATGGTGTAATTGGCTTTTGCGTTAAAATCGTAAAAATAAAGCGTGGTTTCGTCAAAATCATTTGATGCCGCTTTCAGAATCAGGTCGGCATAGGTACGCCTTCCGGAAAGGATGATGGAGCCGTTTTCCCCTCCAAGCGGTGTTTCAACCGTGAGGCGGGAAGCAATCAGCCCGATGCCCCCCGAAATTTCTGTGCTTTTTGAATTGCCGTTTTTCATGCGGATGTCCAACACCGAAGAAATGCGTCCGCCATACTGGGCCGGGATGCCCCCTTTGTACAATTTGACATCTTTCAACGCGTCGGAATTGAACACCGAAAAGAAGCCAAGCAGGTGAGAGGCATTGTAAACTGGTGCTTCATCAAGCAGGACAAGGTTTTGATCCGCATCGCCACCCCGGACAAAGAAGCCGGCATTGCCTTCGCTGTTGGGACTAACACCCGGCAACAACTGGATGGTTTTCAGGATGTCCTGCTCTCCAAAAAGCACCGGCAACAATTTGGCGTCTTTGATGGAGATGGTTGCCGTACTCATCTGGGTGGAACGGACATTTTCATCTTCTCTGCTTGCCGTCACCTGTACTTCCTGCAAAACGGTACCCGCGCCAAGTTCCACATCAAGGCGGAGGTCTTTATGCAGGGCGACTTCCTGGCTTTTACTTTCGTAACCGACATAGGAATAAACCACCTGATAGTTGCCTTCGGGCAGGGTAAGCGAATAAAAGCCGTATTCGTTGGTAGTGGCACCCTGGTTAAGGGACGGGACACTAACCGTGGCGTAGAGCAATTCTTCCCCCGAAGCAGCGTCGCGCAGGTAGCCGGACAGGGTATGGGTTTGAGAATGAACCAGCAACGTCTGTGCCAGAAATACAAAAAACAAGAGCGATTTTTTTACGGATGTGTGAACCTTCATGGGTGTTTTTTAACAAAAATGAAGGAACAGCACGCCGTGTAAAAATCTAATCAACGAATGGCAGGAAATGCTCAATAAACGGGCTTTTTGGAAGCACGATCTGTCTTGCCGGGGAAGTTTATTTTAGCCTTTGAAAAACGAAGCAGATTGTTCCATACCGGTTGTATCTGCCAATACATCGCCCGGGCGGTTGCCATAACCCAGCAAAGCTCCACCCCAGTTCATTCCCATGTACTCTGCTGACAGGCGCAGCATGCTCACCAGGGGTTCTGACATGCGTTCTCTTTCATCATCGCTGCACGAACTGATGAGCCAGCCTGTTTTGCCCGCCATGCGTTTTTTGAAGTTCGCGTCAGGTAC
>JABWAJ010000504.1 GCA_013361075.1 Saprospiraceae bacterium
ATCCGGCGAAAAAACGGCCTGGCCAAGCCCGGACGCAGTAGGAATGCCAACCTCTTGCGGTTGATTTACAATAAGCCCCTCCGTGCTTAATAACATGCGGTAGTAGCGATTTGAAAAGAGCTTTTGTGACAAGATCCACCAGTCCCGGCCATTGGCGTGTCTGGTGGCCACAATTTTACCGTGATCTATAGAATCCTGAATAATGAGATTGTTTTTTAGAATCACTTTTCCGGCTCCCTCATTGGCAGACATATCAATCAAAGAGTAATAAAATTTTAAGGCGACATAATTGCTGCCATAAACAGGCTCCGAAGCAATGCTGGTTGCGTTGTGCAAGAGGTAGTATAGACTTGGATTGGCCGGGTAGGGCAATATTAAAGTACTTTGAACTATAATATAGCCTCCATGCACCCACCAATCCGTAAATGGATCAGGATTCAACCCGTCCCCATTTTCCATCAGTTCATTCAGGTGGTTGTGGATGGCAATGCCATTGGTGTAAAATAAAAGATTGCCTTCTGCATCACTGATATTGGCGTTGGTGATGTCGAAGTCCAGGTGTTTTGGGTCATTACCAATCCACACTGGAGAATAATGGAAATCCATTTTTATGGCGGGTTGTAGCACACTTGGCCCACCGCCATATCCCAATAACCAGATGTAATCCCTTTTTTCTCTTTGAAAGACTTCCTGGGTTTTTCCTTCAACAACAAGGCATAAAAATACCAGGCTCCAAATCGTCCGTTTCATGACTGGAGGAATTGAAAAAGCCTTTGAAGCTTAGTGCTTCAAAGGCTTTAGGTTAGCGAATTATAATGATTTTTTCTGTGTGCAGGCTGGCTGCCTCTGTAAATACCTTCAGAACATACATACCTGCACGCAGCTGCCCGGATGCAAAGAGCGTACTGTTTTTCCCGGATGCAAGTGTTTGTTCGTACACGACCCGCCCGGCAAGGTCGCACAATAGCAGGATCGCTTCATGTTCAAGGTTGTATTCAAAGGTAAATGTACCCGTGTTGGGGTTGGGATACGTTTTGAAATGCGCATTTCGGTTCGAAGATGGCTGCATTTGTGGTGCTTGCATTTGCTGTTGTGCGACCGCACAGCTTTGCTCGTCGTCGTAATAAACCCTTTCTATGAGAGCATACAAGCTTCGAGCTTGATAAACCCCGATGCCGCCGGACAACGGGCACTGCCCGGCTATTGTTTTCAACGAACTTTGCTGTGCCATTGAAAAAGCCGATATGCCTTTCGCTAAAGTGGCGAGATATATCCCGTTCACCGTTTTTTCATTTGTTTCGTAAACGGCGCTTGCCGCAATAGCTGCGTTGCTTGCAAGCAGCACATCTGCTTCCGCCACCTGGGCAGCCAAAATAAGGTCGGACAAATCTTCGGCATCCTGACTCAACATGGCTACGGTATCCAATTTACCCTGGCGTTCGGCCAGCAAAGTTGCATAAGCACTGCCTTGAGCCTGTGCCAACAAGGCATCTATACTCCGGATTTCATCTACGTGTACACGGATGGCATCATTTACTCCATGCAGCGACTCCCGTTTTTCCGGCAGCAATCCGTTCAGCGCACGGATGCCCTTTTGAATGCCGTGCAGACGCCCTAAAATGCTCTGTTCATTGGCTGCATAAAACTGGGTAACTTCAACCGATTCATTCAGAAGTTCGGGTAATTCATCCAACTGTTTGTAAAGCTGTCGTTGCGCCTGCCAGGCCACTGCACCTTCATAAGCCGGATTGGCATATTCGCCTGAAGCAACATCCTTCCGGGTATTGCCATCCCCTTCGGGCAACAGCGCCAACTGTCCGCAGTTATCCGGATCGGGGCAGGAGGGTAAAGAACCTTGTTCATCTGGCTTAAACCATACATTAGTTGGGATTAATGGCGCATTGGGCAGCAACACCGAAGGCGGATAAGCAGGTGAGGCTGTGGTATTGACCTCGAAGCGAACGGCGGCTATATCCAAGAAGTTATCCGTCTCGATCGCATTCACCGCTGCTCCCACTGAATAGTCTCCTGCCGCACCATACCAGAGGTTGCCCCGGTGAATTTGCGGGTTAATCATAATGGAGCCGTCATAAGCAAGGCCACTTCGGAAAGGTGGAAAAAAGCTGTTCGTTTCGATATTGGTAGTCAGGCAGGCTCCTTGAAAAGAAGCGCCGGTTTTTGAATGGCTCAGCCAGTTGCAATAGTAGCTCATCTGGTCTGAGGTACTCACTGAAAGCCCGATACCGCTGCCTTCACCAAAAACTTTGTTGCAATTGATGTTGCTTAATGCCGTACCACCCACCTCAAACCCGTAACCGGCTTTTAAATAAATGTGGTTCAGGCTCGCGAAATAACTTTCTGCGTTATTCAGGCGGATCCCTGTATTGTTAGCGTGCAGGTAAATCCGGTTGCCGGTAATTGCCCGCAGCGGATGTGCCAACCCACTTTCCATCACATCAATGCCCACCCCTTCAAAAAAAGAAGGCTGTCCCTGTGCGATGTAGATGTGGTTTTCGGCCACCGAAAGACCTTGGGCAGCGTCATTACCAATCAATTCCACTCCGCTGTACACGCTCCTGATTCGATTATTTGCTACCTCAATTTTTTGGTTCGCAACGTTTTCTATCCGGATACCATGCTCTACATTTTGTATGTAGTTTCCGGAGATAATGGCTCCGGAACGAGCGGCAAAGATGGCTTGAGTGCAATTGAGAAATGAGCGCTGGCTGGAGGCACCACTCCCAAAGCCTTCCTGAACAAGTTCGCGGTTGTTTTCTGCGGCGCAATAGATGCCAAAACCTGTAAAATCTGCATATTCTTCACTTTCAAGTATGTTCCTAAATTTTGTATTCACTACAGAAAGATTGGAACGATTGGTGATCATGCCGTTGCGCAGGTTGCTGAAGGTATTCAATACTTCACCCTCACTTCCTATGACTAAGGGCGTTTGGTCGTTGACGAATATTCCGGCATAAGATTGCGATGCAGGCATCGTAAGTTGGTTAGGATACGCAGGCAACAGCGGCTCAGAGCAAGTAATTTCATTGCCAAAAAATGGAAAAAGGACAAACGGAAGTGGCCCTGCATGGAACAGGCTGATTAAGTTTCTGTCAAACCTTGACCCCTGAAGGGTTACCAAAGATTTACTTTCCGTTCGTACTGCAAATTCTGCATTGGCTATATAGCTATTGTTGACGATGGTGAGGGAAGCATCTGCCAATACATGAATGCCGCGCCACATATTCAGACAACCTGTAAAATTCGAGTTGTTTATGGTTAGTTTTCTTAAGCTGTTTATGGCTATTCCAGCTCCGGATTCCATCGTTACATCAGCATCCTGAAAAGTATACTCCGCCTGGTCTATGGTAAGGATACCAGTAATCTGCACAGAAGCATTGTTCACGCTGGTTGCGGGAAGCCAATTGTTGCTAATGGCATTGGACAAGGTTGTGGTTTGTGGTACAACCCAGGTATAGGCCGTTGTGGAAACAACAACCGTCTGAGTTTCCACATCCACGCCGCATTCGTTTGAGACAGTCAGGGTCACCGTGTAAGTACCCGGAGCATAGGTATGCATCGGGTTTTCAGCAGTACTTGTCCCGCCATCGCCAAAATTCCAGGAATAATTCGTTGCAGATTCTGATACATTTTCAAAAGAAACCATGCCGGAGGCACACATTGGATTCGCTGTATAGGTGAATCCTGCTTTAGGCAACAGGTGTTCTGTAATTTCTATTTCATCTACCCGGATTGTACCCCCAACAGCCTCAGTTGACTGGACTACGGTCGGCGCTAAATACAGCCACAATTGAGTAAATGCTTCAGTTGGCGTGAACGTGAGTGTGATTTGCTGCCAGGTGTTTACCGCATAATTTGATAAATTTTCTTCCAGCAAATTTTGAGTCGGGCCGGCTACATTAGGTACAGGTTCATGACAAATCCCAAGGTCAAGGTCTTCTACTAAGTTATTGGCCAATCGAATTCGAAAAATCCCGTCTATGGTGGTGCTGATCGTCGGGAAAACCCAAAGTTTCATCACATAGCACTTGTCTGGATCGAAAGATAAGGTACGAAAAGCGCCTTCCCCTCCCCATTGGGTCTGATTCATCGGGCCGTAAACCATTCTCAACGCACGTGGACTGTTGAATCCCCCCTGATTCCCGAAAAAACCGGGAAAAACATGTGGCGTGCCATGGCTGGTAGCCCAGTTGGGTAAACAACCATTGTTGATATAGCCATTTCCGCAGCCGATCGTCGGACAACTTGTTGTCTCAAAGTCGTCGATTACCTGGGCCCATGCAGCATTAAGCGAGAGCGACACCATCAGCGCAAGCAGTACTTTTTT
>JABWAJ010000024.1 GCA_013361075.1 Saprospiraceae bacterium
ATTGTCTCCATCTGTAACCGGAGATTTAAATTTCTGCGAAGGTGGCAACAGCTTGCTTGATGCCGGCGTAGGATACGATGCTTACCTCTGGTCAGACGGCAGCAGCAGTCCCCAACTGGTAGTTGACAGTTCCGGAACCTACAGTGTAACGGTTTCCAATGCGGATGGCTGTATTGGCCAAACGTCGGTTACGGTTATTGAAAATCTTTTGCCGGTAGTCAGCATCAGCGGCGCAGCGACCTTCTGCGACGGAACCACCAGCATTTTGTCAGCAACACCAGGCTTTACTACCTACCAATGGACGGGAGGGTCCGATACGGAAAACATCACCGTCGCTTCGGGTGGCAATTACCAGTTGACGGTTACTGACGGCAACGGCTGTCAGAACACCACGTCATTTTCCATTCAGGAAACTCCTTTGCCAACACCTTCCATTTCAGGAATTCCTGGTTTTTGTCCGGGTGCAGCGGCAACTTTAACGGTAAACGGAGGGTACCCAAATTATTTATGGAGTACCGGGGAAACAACAACGACCATTGCAGCAGGAACTACGGATAATTTTAGCGTCACCGCTACAGATGCCTTTGGCTGCACTGGCAGCACCAGCGTGCAGGTAGCCGAATACGTCACGTCCGTTCCGGTCATTTCCGGTATTTTAGACTTCTGCCCTGGCATTGGCACTTCGCTCAGTACTTCCGGAAATTTCGTTACTTATACGTGGACCGGAGGATCACAATCACAGGCCATCGCCATTACTCAACCCGGGGTGTACGCCGTAACGGCAACAGATGCCAATGGCTGCCAGACAAGTGCTTCTGCTACGGTTTCAGAGTTTACGGTTACTCCGCCAACCCTCAGCGGAGTAGATGAATTCTGTACAGGCAGTACAACCAGCATTACGGCACAACCAGGTTATGCGAGCTATCAATGGTCGAACGGAACGCCCGGCAACCAGCTGGTCGTCAGCAACGGCGGCACCTACACCGTAACCGCTACGGATGTAAACGGGTGCCTGTCCAATTCATCAATTACGATTACCCAAAACCCGCTGCCGGTAGCTGCCATCAGTGGCGATCTGGATTATTGCTTCGGAAGTTCAACCACCTTAGATGCCGGTAGTGCTTTCGCCGGGTATCAGTGGACGGGTGGTGCCACAACACAGACCTTAACGGTCAATGCACCAGGTACCTATAACGTAACGGTCGTCAATGCTTTTGGCTGCCGGAGTTCTACAGCTGTGAGCGTCATCGAAAACCCGCTGCCTCAACCCCAGATTCTGGGCGTAGCTGCTTTTTGTGATGGCAATACCTCTACCTTAAGCGCCAATGCTCCATTTGCCAATTACCTTTGGTCTGACGGAACCTCCGGCGCTTCCATTACGGCATCAGCTACCGGTAATTACGGGCTAACCGTAACCGATAACAACGGTTGTGTCAATTCAACTGCACTTGCTGTTACCGAACACCCACTGCCGCAATTCAGCATCCTCGGCGACCTGGATTTTTGCGACGGTCAAAGTTCAACCCTTAGCATCAGCAATGCTTATTCGGCTTACCTCTGGAGCAACCAGAGTGGGGCAGCCACCTTGCCTGTCAACAGCAGTGGCAATTATTCGGTGACGGTAACGGATATCAACGGCTGCCAGAATTCCAATACCGTTGCCGTAGTGGAATACCCGCTGCCCCCGGTTTCCATCACCGGTACCTTGTATTATTGTGAAGGCAGCAATACGACGCTGAATGCACCTGCTGGACTGGCTGCTTACGCCTGGAATAATGGCCCGGGCACCGCAAGCATTACGGTATCGGCGCCTGGCCAGTACACTGTGACGGCAACCGATGCCAACGGGTGCAGCGCCAATGCCAGCGTAAGTGTTTTGGAAGCTGAAGTTCCCGTTGCCGTCATCAACCCGGTTACGGAACTCAACTGCGCCATCCGCGAAGTTACGCTGAGCAGCAATGGATCAAGCCAGGGCACCGGATTCCAGTATGTCTGGACCGGACCTGATATTCAGGCCAATGAAATCAATTCGCCCAATCCAGTGGCAGGCATTGCCGGTGCTTACACCCTTACGGTGTCTGACCTGATTTACCAGTGCCCGACTGCCACGGCAAGCATCAACGTTGTTGACCTTGCTTATGAGCCGGCTGCCAGTTTGCTGGTCACGGATGTGCTCGACTGCAATACTGCTTCGGTTCAATTGAACGGGGGTGGTTCTGAAAGCGGCCCTGGTATTGTGTACCGATGGTACAATGCGGCCGGTAATTTAATCTCGACCTCCAACACCCAGAATTATTTCCAGGTCACCCAGCCCGGCCCTTATACGCTTGAAGTTTTTGACCAGCTCACTTCCTGCGTTTCGACTGTCAGTGCAACGGTTATGTCTGATTTCAACTACCCGGTTGCCAATGCCGGCCCCTCAAGGCACCTCGATTGCCGAAACCGGTTAGATCAACTCGACGCTACCGGGTCGAGCCAGGGTGCGCAATTCAGCTATTCCTGGTCAACAAATCAGGGAAATATTGTCCAGGGACAAACCACGATTTCGCCGACCATCAACGCACCGGGTGCTTACAACCTTGTAGTGACCAACACGACGAATGGTTGCGCAACCAATGCTTCGGTACAGGTTACACAGAACATCCAGCAACCCAACGCCAACGCTGGTCAGGATCAAACCCTGAACTGTGTGGTTTCGGTGATTACGCTGAATGGTTCGGCTTCCGTAGCTGCCCAGCCTTTGTATCGCTGGGTCGTTGCCGGAACAGCAGATACGGTTGCCATTACCCCAGCGCTGGATTTGAATACGCCGGGCAATTATGTACTTTGGGTCATTGACAACCAAAACGGCTGCGCCGACAGCGATGTGGCCAATGCGCTGCTGGATCCCAACTTTGTGCAGGACTTTTCAGTCACCACTGACCAACCAACCTGCTTTGCCGATACCGACGGAAGCATTGTGGTACATAGCGTTCAGGGGGGAACACCTCCATTCGTTTACAGTTTGAATGGTGCTGCTTTCCGTCCGGGAGGCATTTTCAACAACCTCGGTTCAGGCGAATACAGCATTGTCATCCAGGATGCTTTGGGTTGCGAATACCAGGAAAACGCGTACATCGAAGTATCCAACGACCTGCGCGTAGATGCCGGTCCCGATCAGTACATTGACTGGGGCGATTCGATTCGCATTGAAGCCCAGGTCAACATTCCGGCATCGGAACTCACCTCGATGAAATGGCAGAGTCCCGGAGAATTGCCCTGTGCCAATTGCCCCGAATTGTTGCTGGGCCCATTGGAAACAACAGCTTATTCGATTGCGGTATCTGACGAAAATGGCTGCATTGCCAAAGACCAGGTGACGATTTATGTGCGCCGCAACCGCGATGTGTTCATTCCGAATGCCTTTTCGCCCGATAACGACGGTACCAATGACGTGCTGATGATTTTCGCCGGTAACGAAGTGGTGCGCATCAAGTCGTTCCAACTCTTCAACCGCTGGGGAGAATCGGTGTTTGAAGTGTATAATTTCCAGCCCAATGATCCGATTTATGGCTGGAATGGCACTGGCCGTGGCGGACAACTCTTCAACGCAGCGGTCTTTGTTTACCTCGCTGAAGTTGAATTCATTGACGGCAGCACGAAGCTCTACACAGGCGATGTGTCGCTGATCCGGTAAGAGCGATTTGCTTTGATAAAAAACAGAAGCCACCTCGATTTTTCGGGGTGGCTTTTGTTTTTTCGCGGGCTTCGTTCCGCGGGCTTTAGTCCGCCAGCTTCGTTCCGCGGGCTTTAGTCCGCCCCACATCATACGTTTCAGATAATTCATTCCCCGGCTTTAGTCCGCCAGCTTCGTTTCGCGGGCTTTAGTCCGCCAGCTTCGTTTCGCGGGCTTTAGTCCGCCCCATATCATAAGTTTCAGATAATTCGTTCCCCGGGCTTTAGTCCTCCTACCTATCCTTGCTAAACCAACTGTTAGGTTTGGATATCCATCGCAAATTTGCCAATATTTAAAAATCGAAATTCATTGAAAATCAAACCTTTTCAACATGAAGCAAGGACTTGTATTCCAACGGCAAGGATTAATTATTATAGCTAAAATATCCAAGGCGGGCTAAAGCCCGCGAAACGAAGTCCACCAAACGAAGCCGCGAAACAAGTAGCTTCCTCCCGTCAGCCTTCTCTCGCATACACATAAGGATAATCTTCCCAGGATTTTACCAACTTCGCCTTCACAGGATTATTGAGAATATACCACATCGCATGGTGAAAATGCTTCTCAGAGCGGATATAACGGTCGTAACACCCATAAGACCACAAGGTTCCTGTTCGCCCTGTTTGCTTATTTACTTCATAAGACGAGCCTCCCTTAATGTAGCCCACTACCTTGTCGAGGTTCACGTAATGCTCAATTTCAGCGGATCCATCCCAGTCAACCGGCACTTGCATGGAAAAATCAACCAAAAAATGGATGTGATTGGACATGACACAGGCAGCACAAAGATGGTAGTATTGGCCGTCATATTTTTTGATTTGATCCAATACAATTTGTGCAGCAGCGGACTTTTTAAAAGGATGTTCCTGCACAGAATCAGCATGAAGCAGCGCCTCTAATTTTTCCTCAAATTGAATATGCAACTCCGCCCGCGCCATGAGTTTATCTTTTATTGTAGAATTGGCTTCTATTTCGGCGAGGGCTTGCCGCCGCTCTTCCTGCAGGGCTTCCACGATTGCGCGGGGCACAGCATCGTGGCAAGTAACTGTTACACAGAAAGCGGCCCCAATGCCCTGAAAATGAGGTTGGTTTTTGCGTTTGTAGAAGGTTTTCATTTTTGTATATTGATGTTGTGAATGTATTTCTAAGTTATTTAGTTTTTTTACGACGCGCTTTGTTTCGCGGGCTTTAGCCCGCCTCAACATTATTATCTCAAATACAGACTAAAGTCTTCAGAAATACTACAATTAATTCATGATGTGCTTTAGCCCAAAATCTGATAAACACATCACCAATGTGTTGATTTTTAATGATTTGAAAATTGAAATATAAAATTATAATTCATTAAAAGCCAAAGTCTGACAAAGATTAGTGACGACTTGTATCCCAGCCGCAGGGCTTAGTCTGCATAATACCAAGGTTTAAGGCGGCCTGAAGGCCGCACAACAGAGCGCGCCCAGCCGCTCTACGGTTCTATTTTATAGCTAAGGAGCTAAGGCGGCCTGAAGGCCGCGAAACAAAGCGCGCCCAACCACTCTACGATGCGACTCCATTCCCCAATTGGGTAATTGTCTGAATCAGCATTCGCAGAATTAGAGAATTTTCAGGATCGAGCGCCATGTAGGAGCCAAATTCTGGAAATTTTAAAATTTTGAAAATTCTGATTCAGACCATACGCTACCTATCTAACCACAACAACCTTCCTCCCCTCCATCCAACCCTGCGGCCCCTTTAACCGCAGCACATAAACCCCGGGCAATAATCCGTTCACGTCAATTTTTCCCTCGGGTGCCGCTTTTTGCAGTTGTCGCACCAGCTGTCCTTTTGCATCAAAAAGCGCCAAATCAACAACGGCAGGTGCCTGCCGCAAACGATAGTTCAGGGCTTCCCGGGCTGGATTCGGGAAAACTTCCAGCCGGGATTTTGTCCCCCCGGGCGTGTTGATCCCCGTAGTTGTTTCATTACAATCACAATCATTGGTGTAAACCTCAAATTCCCCGAGGCGGTACCAGCCTGCATTGTGCTGCGTCAGCGACAGCCGAACATAGCGGCCTTTCACATCCTGGAGATTTTTGAACAGGTCAATCTGGCCATTCCCTTCGCTCACGGCAGCAACCGTTGTCCACAATAAGTTATCTGCCGAAACCTGCACAGTATAGTTTTTGGCAAAAAATATCCAATCCCAATAAAGTTTGACGGCCGAAATGGTCTTTATGCGGCCCAAATCAACAGTAATTGCGGCATTTTGCTCTCCAAAAGCGCTCGACCACGCCGTATTAAAATCATTGTCGTTGGCATTGACTACTGCATTGGCGGGCGTATCGTCCAGCACAGAAGTTGCTGAAAGTGTACCCAGCAGCGCCTCCGAAGGGCCGGTTTTGTAGGTTTCATCTACCCAGACCGGAATTTTTTCGGCAGACAAATTTGCGCCAAGCGCTTCAAATTCTGAAGTAGAGAGGTAGTGTACTTTGGGTAAATAGCATTCCATGAAGCCATTCCGCCAGTTTACCCCCAACAAGGTACTGTCGTACTGAGATCCTGCCCAGTCGGAATGCGCCCAATCCAGGTGGTTTTCGTGCGGAGCAAAGGGGAAAGTCCATTCCGGTGACACACAGACCCAGCGCATGAGTAAACCATGGCTCGATTGGGTACCCCAGTCTACCCACGACACGCCATTGGAGGCGGTTGCATTCACCGGGCGGTCGCCGGGCCGCGAGTAGGCGATGATGTAATTGCGCTGGTGGTCAATCACCACGTCAGCATCTGCAATGGCATGGATGGTGGTGGCAGGCAGTGGTGACAGCGGATCCTGATCAATGCCGCAAATGCTCCAGTAGCGGACTTGCGCCGATTGCATGGTCGCTTCCCCGTTTCGGGTAGAAGGGAAGGTCGGAAGGGTTCCGGTTAAAACCGCGACCATGCCGGGTGGAACAGTCATGCTTCGGCCCAAATAAGTGGCATAATTATTCGTGGTTGCATGCGGCTCGTAGTTGCCGGGGGCAGGCTGAAACTCGCCCCTCCCCGTCCAGCCCAATTCGATCTGGTTCACCCGGGCGCCACTATCGGGCCGGCTCCAGTTGTTGGCGATACAGACGCCGTTGAGCATACTGCGCGTGATGCCCCAGGATTTGAACCACCCTGCATTGGGACCTGAACCGGCATCCGGATTGGGGTCGGTGATCCGGTTCGCTATGGTAAAATCGGCGCGTTGCTGCAATGGGGTAAAATCAGAACCCATAAAATACCGTTCGCCGTTGGGCAATTCAAACCAGACTTTCGGCATGGGTACGCCGCCCAGGGCATCCACGTTGTTGTCGGGCTCATAAATGCGCAGCCACAAGGCGCCGAGGTTCCAGTCGCCCGGCGTTGGCAGCGGGGTACCCGCCACCGTTTTATGGCCCAGCGGCCCCTGGTAAACCAGCATCGCTCCTTTGCGCGTATTGGCGCCAAGCCGGTACGGGTGAACGTGTCCGCCGCTATTCAGGGAGACGGGATCGCCGGTTGTCAGATCAAATTCCAGGCGGTATTTTCGGTCTGCTGCATTGCGGTCTGCGCCTACCCGAAAAGGATTGGTATTGCCCGGCAAGGGCTCAATATCTGCATCGGCTACAGAGATTTCTGCAGTCCCAAACTGGCGTTGCGCGTAATACTCTACGCCATTCAGCGGCGGTGTAATTTGTACAGAAAAGAACCGGCAATGCGGAAATTCTCCTTCCAGCACCAACTTGCTGCCAAAAGGCGCCAGCGCAGTTCCGAGAAAAAGATAAGTGACTTTCGGGTCAGGAATGCCTGCATAAAGCGAGTCTTTCTGAATTGGTTTTGCATAGCGCACCGCCCAGGTTTCGGCGGCAGAAACTTCGTCGGGATGTTTCAGGTAAAAATTTTTACTATCGGAAATCCCCATTGGGATGAGGTGGCTCGGAATGGAATCAGGCGTCAGCCCCTGTGTCCATTCAACAATGTACTGCTCCAGGTTCTCCGACCATTGCAGGGCTTCGTTAATGACCTCAGCAGGCGGTTTATTGGGATAGGCGTCAGAGGGAGGCAGACAGGCTTGTTGGATCAGTGCCAGGGCAAAAAAACAACACATCCCAAAAGAACTTTTTCGTGCTTTCATGTTGAACTCATTTTCAACAATGACGAAAGCACCCCCTCTAAACTTATTGATAAATATCAAATTTTAGTAAGCTCCCGATCTGAGCCGGCTTAATGTTTCGATGGTAATGCCTAAGTAAGTGGCCAGGTGTTTCAAGGGAACATAATTAAACAGATGCCCCTGTTGGTCACAAAATTCGTCGTAGCGCTGTCGGGCTGTTTTGATGTACATGGTATTGTTGCGCTCAATGAGCCAGTAGAGGTAATATTGATTGATGAGCCGGCCGAGGCGTTCCCAGTTTTTATATTGGTCGTAAAGTTCCTGCAAATCTGAAAAGGTAATTTTCCAGGCTTGTATATCCGTGACCGCCTGTACGCCGAACTGTGCGGTCAGCCGCATCGTAAAAGCACCGTAATCCGTTGCCAGGGTTCCGGGCTGACTAAACCACGTGGTAATTTCCTGCTTTTTATGGTCGAGAAAATAGTGCCGTGCAATGCCTTCCTGAATAAAATAGAGTGACGTACAAGGCTTGCCCCTGTTTACTAATTTTTCTCCTTTACAGAAATGTGTTTCCGTCAGCCGCTGGCGAAAATCGCTCCACTCCGCTTCAGTCGGAGAAATGATGGAGGTAATGAATTGACGAAGGAGTTGGTCGTTCATGATCTTGTTTGAATTGCTTTTCACGTTTACCAAAACTTTCAGAAGTAAACGCAGTTCCGGTTTTTCACGTTTACCAAACTTTCAGAAGTTTAGTAAACGTAGTGCTGGCTAATAAATCGAAAAAAAGGCAGATATTTGCCGCTCAAAATTCACTGACAATTATGGCCGGCGAAAAAATCATTTTTTCCATGTCGGGAGTGAGCAAAACCTTTCCTCCCAGCAAACAAGTACTCAAAAATATTTGGCTTTCCTTTTTCTACGGGGCTAAAATTGGTGTGCTCGGCCTCAACGGCTCCGGAAAATCCACGCTGCTCAAGATTATTGCCGGTTTGGATAACAATTACCAGGGCAAAATCGAATTCGACGGCACTTACAAAATCGGTTACCTGGCCCAGGAGCCTGTGCTGGATGAAACAAAAACAGTGCGGCAAATTGTGGAAGAGGGCGTACAGTCTATCGTTGACATCCTGCGGGAATATGACGAAATCAACCTCAGATTAGCCGAACCCATGGACGATGACGAAATGATGAAAGTCATTGACCGCCAGAGTGAACTCATGGAACAACTGGACCACCACAACGCCTGGGAGCTCGACCACCGCCTCGAAACGGCCATGGATGCCCTGCGATGCCCCGAAGGCGATGTGCCCGTCAAAGTGCTTTCGGGTGGCGAACGCCGCCGTGTGGCCCTGTGCCGGTTGCTCCTCAGCAATCCCGACATCCTGCTTTTAGACGAACCGACCAACCACCTGGATGCGGAATCCGTAGACTGGCTGGAACAATACCTCCAGAACTTCCCGGGCACCGTTATCGCGGTCACCCACGACCGGTATTTCCTCGATAATGTAGCCGGCTGGATACTGGAACTCGACCGTGGCGAAGGCATCCCCTGGCAAGGCAACTATTCATCCTGGCTGGAGCAAAAAGCACTGCGCTTAGAACAGGAGGAAAAAACAGAATCGAAACGGCGCAAAACGCTGGAACGCGAGTTGGAATGGATCAGGATGGCACCCAAAGCCCGCCAAAGCAAAGGCAAAGCCCGCCTCAATGCCTATGAAAAATTAGCCGACGAAGACAGCAAGGAAAAAGAAGCCCGCCTCGACCTCATCATACCGCCCGGCCCGCGCCTTGGCGATGTGGTCATCGAAGCACACAACATCAGCAAAGGTTTTGGCAATCGCCTTTTGTTTGAAAACCTGAGTTTCTCTATCCCGCGCAATGCTGTAGTAGGCATTATCGGCCCCAATGGTGTAGGAAAAAGCACCCTGTTCAAAATCATCATGGGCAAAGAACAACCCGATTCAGGGGAAATCATCATCGGCCCTACGGTAAAAGCGGCGTATGTCGACCAAAGCCACGAAGGTCTGCTGCCGGATAAAACCGTGTATGAAATCGTTTCAGAGGGCAATGACCTGATCACGGTAGGCAACACCACCGTCAATGCACGCGCCTACATCAGCAAATTTAATTTTGCCGGCGCCGATCAACAGAAAAAACTCGGTATTCTGTCTGGCGGAGAGCGCAACCGCATCCACCTCGCCATTACGCTGAAGGAAGGGGGCAATGTGCTGCTCTTAGACGAGCCAACCAACGACATTGACCTCAATACCCTGCGCACCCTGGAAGACGCCCTTGAAAATTTCGCCGGCTGCGTCCTTGTCATTTCTCACGACCGCTGGTTTATTGACCGCCTGGCGACCCATATTCTTTCTTTTGAAGATGAAGCGGAAGTCGTCTTTTTTGAAGGCAACTACTCCGATTATGAACGGGCCAAAAAGGAACGCCTCGGCGATGTGAAGCCACACCGACCGAAATTTAAGAATGTGATTAATCCGTAAAGGGCAAGGGGCAAGAGGCAAAGCCTGTCCCGGCAACGGGAGGGCAAGGGGCAAGACCCCAATCTGACTGATGCTTTAATGGTTCAAACCCATATAGCAAAAATTTCTTTTCCCTGATGTTCAATTGTTTGCTGCGTTTGAGCTTTCTCTTTCCGGTCATCGAAAATAACTAAATAGCCTTTAGTTTGGTATTGCCGGTCTAAGTAATCAGCCAATTGAGTAAGGCCTTCCTGGTGCGCAGCCTCGCCGTACCAGCGTTTGAGTTCGACGATATATTTGTGTTGAAGGTAGGTGATCACCACATCTAAGCGGCGCTCCTGCGAGATTTGGACTTCTTTAAAATCGTAGCCTTTTCCATTGATAATGGGTTTAACGAACGCCAGAAAAACCAGTCGCCAGTGCCGCTCCAGGAAATCCTGATCTTTGACGCTGTATTGTTCGTTCAGAAACTGCTGAAACTTGAGCAGGATTTTTTGTACATCTAATTGATTGCCGGGCAGGACAAACTGGTTTTCAAAATTGTATGCATCCGTTTTCATTTTAACTTCGAGATTGGAAGTCATGAAGTCGTAAATCAATTGCTCATAAATACGATTGTGAATCCGCACATTGCCGTTCCGCTTAAAAATGCCATACAACACCCCTTGATGAATGGTCGCATTGTACTGATTGAACGCAATGGCAGCCCCGTCAATGACAATTCGAAAAACCAGGTCGTATAAGTCCTGATTATTTTCCAGATTTTTGATGAGGCTGTCAAAATTGGTGTTGTTTTCCCGGAGCAGGAGCCGAACTGCCTCTTCCACGTCATCAGGCGTCCAGCAGTCTTGAACAGGGCGTTGGGGTAAAATTTTTTCTGCGATATTTTTACACAATTTGCTCACCAAAAACGGGTAGCCCGAAGTATGGTACCAGAGTTTTTCAGCAATGGCCGAAATGTCCATATTTACCCCTTCAGCGCTACAATAATCAACCAGCATTGGTACAATTTCCGCAGGGTTGAAGCTCATTTCCACTTCAAAATCAGCTGCAATGTTCCAGGGACTGTTATACGGAGCGGCTTCGGAGTCGCGAAGTTTGTATTTCAAAGATTTAATGTCATGAACACCGGCAAGTACAACGCTGTAAAAAGTGGCGTGCTGAGGCTGCATGCGGGCTAAAAACTTGGTACGCAACATCCCGAGGAATTTCAGAAAAGGGAGGTAATTGCTGCTCGCGTCTACTTCGTCAACAAGTAATACAACGGATCGTTCTGCTTTGTGAATCAACGCTGTGATAAGTTCTGAAAGGGAGTCCATATCCTCGATAGCTCCGGATTTTTCTTTCAGAAACGCAGCGAGGTCTGGCGATTGCGGCTTCAGCGCATTAATCAACTGGCGAATGAATATCTGTGCAAATGCTTCATCCGATTCGTGCCATTTGTCATCAATCCCTTGAAAATTAAGGGAAATAGGCAAATAGGATGTTGATTGTTTGAGTCTTTCACTGAGGCCGTATAGGGTAGTGGTTTTGCCATATTGCCGGGGCCGGTTGATGGTGAAATAGGCACCTTGCTCTACCAATGCCATAACATGGTTCAATTTTTGGGAATTATCCATCATGTAGTGCAATTGCGGATAACAGACGCCCGTGATATTGAACGTTTTTTTCATGGCGGTTTGATTCTGAGACAAAGATAGGATATTATTATTTCTAAGGCCTCCGCTGGCGCGAAGCTGTACCTGAGTTGGTCTCTTCCCATACCTTCTCCAATACCTGCAAAAACAACGCACTCCGCTGAGCCCCTGAAACCGTATACTTGTCTTCAAAAACAAAAAACGGAACGCCGGAGACACCCACCTGGCGTGATTCATAAATATCGGTTTGGACGTCTTCCGCGTAGTCGTTGACGGATAAAACCCGGGCTACTTCTCCCGGATCGAGGCCAATTTCCGTACCCAACTGAATTAAGGTCTCATGGTCAGCCGTGTTTTTACCCTCGACGAAGTAAGCAGCAAACAAGCGCTCTTCTGCTTCGTCCTGTTTGCCGTACTTTTTGGCTAAGTGGGAAAAGCGGTGCGCATCGAAAGAATTGGCCACCACTGCTTTGTCAAAATGATACGTTAAACCGACTTCTCTGGCCATGTTGACCACGTAGGCCATGGACTGCTCGGTTTGCTCCGGCGACCAGCCTTTTTTTTCAGCCAGCGATTGTTTGACGCTTTTGCCCGGATCGGTTTTCAGACCGGGATCGAGCTGAAAACTCTTCCAGACAACTTCCACCTGATCGCGGTGGGGGAATTGTTCCAAAGCGGCTTCGAGTCTTCTTTTTCCAATATAACAAAATGGACACATGACGTCCGACCAGATTTCTACTTTCATTTTTGTACTCGCTTTTGCTGCTATGGCTGAATGGTTTTCCACAGCGGTTTGACTTGCCCCGACGGAGCAATTGTAAAACATACTCACAAGAAGCAGGATGGATTTGAATACGATTTTTTGCATAACCTGTCTATCTCCTTTCGAATCTGTTGCAAAAGAAAACAGCTAAGAGAAAAAATAGTTTGAAAGGCAGATTGCTCCAATAAGGAAGGTCAGCTTGGCAAAATAATTGCTGAAAAATCCTTCACAACTGGATGACGGGAGCTTTCGGCAGTACCCGGACGCACCACCTGAGTTGTATGCATACCTGCAGTAGCTGCTGCATCTAACTCTTCGGCGACGTCTGATAGAAAAAGAATTGTATTGGGCAATAATTGAAGGAATTCTGCAATATTTTGGTAAGAACCCACATCCCGTTTTGGCCCCACACCTGTATCGAAGTAATTGGAAAAACAAGGTGTCAAATCGCCAAAAATAGCGTGCTTGAACAAAAGATGCTGGGCTTCGGCAGAGCCGGAGGAATAAATACCCAACTGCATCCCCAGGGCTTTCCAACGGGTCAGGGCAGGAGGGACATCTTCGTACACATGCCCTTTTAATGCGCCCTTTTCATAGCCATCGCGCCAGGCAACGCCCTGAATAGCTTTTAGCGCCGGATGCTTCCGATCAGCTGTTGTCCAGGCGACCAACTGATCGGCAAGTTCTTCTAAAGTAAGGACGACGCCTGCTTCTTCCCAAAGCGTATTTTGCACTAAGCGCAACGGCTCGGCAACAGACAATAAGGAAGCACGATCCTGCAAAAAACCATGAATCCTGGTCTTAAAATAAGGAAAAAGTGTGTCGTAAACGAAAGCAACGGACGTAGTTGTGCCTTCGATATCCATCAGGATGTACGATCCTTTAAACATCAGCGACGGCGGGTTGATAAATCCGATCAATGCCTGATTCTGTATAATGCGGAACCCAACCCGACTGATCAACAAACATCCGAATTGTCTTTACAAAAGGATCGCTTTGTCCGGCATCAAACCAATGGCGGGTATGGGCAGGCACGGCAATGAGATCGCCTGCTTCACACAAAACATTAAAAACTGGGTCGCTCCCATTGTCCAAATTAAACCAAAAATAACCTTTACCCGCCACAAAAAAACGAACTTCATCTTCTGTATGCCGGTGTTCGCTGAGGAATTTATTGCGCAAAGCTTCATAATCCGGCGTCGTGGCATTGATGTTGATTACATCGGCAGTCTGGTAGCCGTTTTTTTGCATAAACGGCTGCAACACATGCGCATAAGCATTCAATACCGTGTCCTGATCTGCATTTTCCGAAAGGTTTTCTTTTGCCTCCCACTGATCGAACCAAATGCCGCGCGTATTCAGAAAGGTGCGGATTTCAGCGACATCGGCAGTGCTGAATTGTTGATCGGGTATGTTAAGAACGGCCATTTGAAAAAATTTATCTGACAAAATTCGCGCATTTCAATCCATCTCCACTGCTTATCGGGTTAATTCTACATTAAGAATCAACGCCTGCTTTCGATCTGGTTCAGGCATTCAAAAAGAAATTCAAAGCTTTCAATGTGTCGTTTGGCTTCGGCGATGCTGTTCCCCCAGGCGTAGAGACCATGGCCGGCCAACAAAAAACCGGGCGTGTTGGGATATTCTTCCAAACGGGTTTTAACTTTTTTACTCAGGGAAGCAATATCCTGCTCGTTTTCAAAAACAGGAATCCAAACCTCCGCCAAGTGGGTGGTAATTCCCTGAAGTCCTTTCAACAGTTCGAACCCAGTTATTTTTACGGCCTTCTCTTCCCGATGTATCCAGGAATATACCGTGTTCGCTACCGAGTGCGTATGCAATATTGCGTTTACTTCTGGTTGTTCATAAAGCAAGGTATGCAGCAGCGTTTCTGCAGATGGTCGCAAGTGCCGGTAAGCTTCAAGGGGTTGGCCCTTCGCATCAATGACCATAAAATCCTCTACTTTAAAAGCGCCTTTATCTACGCCGGATCGCGAAATCGTGTACGTATCCGATTCAGGAAGGGGGTTCCGGAAAGAATAATTGGTGCTGGTGGCCGGCGCCCAGCCTTTGGCATGAAACCAATGGATAACAGCTAAGAGTTCTTGCTGAAGAGACTGAGTCACGGGAAGCACATTTTTCGTCAAATTTATTTTATTCTCGTCATTTAAATCAATTTTTTGCACCCATAGTGAGGGCGTCATTTGGAATGACACCCTCACTTGGCACCTATAAATTAAAAAGCATACCGCACTGTTACCCCATAAGTCCGCGGATCGCCAAGCACCCCGGCATAATGCCCGGCATTTCCGGCCCCTGGCAGCAATTGTTCAAAATAATCCTGATCCAGCAGGTTACGTGCCCACACGAATAAGGATAGCCCCTCTGCGGCTTTAAAGCCTGCCCGGGCATTCAGCAACGCGTATCCGTCAACCACTAAATACTTTGAAGGAGAGGGGCTTGAAGAGAAATCAGAACGATAGTAAGTGTCGAATGCGATGAAAAAATCGGAAGGTTTGCCCCAAAATTGGACGGGTAAGGCAACCTCACCTCCAAAAGAGAAGGCCCATTTGGAAATACCCGGCAAATCGCCGCCTGACACATCCTTGAAAGCGGCCTGAACGCCATCTACTTGCCTGCCAGTCTCTTCAAGCGGAAGCGGTGCATTGGTAAATGCCACATACTTACCTTCCGTATAAGCGAGTGAGCCGTACAAAGAGAGGTATTTTTTGATTTTTAAATTGCCATCTAATTCCACCCCGCGCACCCTCACTTTTTCGGCATTGGCAAGGTAGCCGCGGTTTATGCCCAGTTCAGGGGATTGAACCTGCGTCTGGTAATCTTCAATATCGGTGTTGTATAAAACAAGGTTCAGTGTAGAGCTTTGAGTCGGTGTTGTCTTCACGCCGATTTCCAGGTGGTTTACCGACTCCGGTTTGATCACTGCCAATTCCAGAATCGGAGCGCCGTTTGCAGCAGGCAAGCCCCCAAGATTGAGGCCGACAGGTTTGAAACCGGTAGAATAGGTCACAAAAGTATTCACGCGCTTCGTTGCTTTGAAAGCCAGCGTCAACTGTCCTGAAAAATTCGTATCGTCAATCTTCGCCTGGAAAGCCTGATTCGTATAAACCGCATTTTTCAATGCAATTAATGCAGGGTCTGTTGTTTCCAAACCGCCGTAGGTCTCCCGCTTGAAGTCTACTTCTTTGTCGTCGTAGTTGAATCGAAGCCCCGGCAATAGGCTTAACCGATCTGTGATCACCCAGTCAAGCTGGCCAAAAACTGCTCCACTGAAGGTATTGAGATTTTGCGTTGTTCTTATTCCGTATCCTTCAAAAAGTCCGGGTGTCTGCCACAACGGGCTGGTAGAACTTTGCGAAAAGCGCCATTGGGCACTGCCAGATTCTTCAATGTGGACTGGGGCTGATTTGAGGTTCTGACCAAAAGTGAAGACGCCAAAAACACCACTTAGCCGGGAAGAAAAAGTGCCTGCCCATCGAATTTCCTGCGACCACTGACGGTGTTTCGAGGTGGCCTGCGACAGGGCGAGCGCTTGTAATCCGGTGAAATCCCGGTCGTTGGAAGGATCCCAATTCCAGTAGCGCCATGCTGTAGTAGAAGTCAGCGTACCCGCCCCGAGGCTAAAATCAGCATTGACCGAAACTCCGCCGAGGTCCTGACCAGAGCGCCACGGGGTATCGTGATCAATGAGTCGGTCAAACGGGTCGCGGCTTGGCAGCGTATAGTTAAGGTCAGCAATGATTCGTTCAAACTGCCGGTATTCGGCGCGCAGGGTGGGCGCCACACCTGCAATGACCTGTGCATAGCCATCGGGGCGCTGGCGGGTAGCATCTGCCGCAACAAGGATATGGATGTTTTCTGAAGGATTGAACAACAACTGCCCCCTGACGCCGAGGTTGTTGAGGGTATTCACATATTTCTGAGTGGCAACATTGTAAATCAGCCCATCGCGCTGGGTGCCGGAAAAGGACACCCGTCCTGCAATTTTTTTACCGATAGGCCCGGTAATTGAGCTTTTTGCCTGAATGAATCCATAATTGCCATAGCTGAGTTCAAAATCGGCACCCGGCGTAAAACTTGGCTTGCGCGTCGTCACGTTGAAAGCACCGGCGGTAGTGTTTTTGCCAAAGAGCGTTCCCTGCGGCCCACGCAATACTTCTATTTGCTCCACGTCAATAAAATCGAGTGTTGTAGCAGCAGGGCGTGCAAAATAGACGCCGTCTACATAAAATCCAACGCCGGGGTCAATGCCGTCATTGGTCAACCCGAACGTCGTACCCAATCCCCGGATGCTAAGTCCGGTATTGCGCGGATTGGACGAATAGAGCTGAACGGAAGGGATCAGCTCCTTCAACCGGTTCACGTTGAAAGCGCCCGTTTCGGCAACAAGCGCGCCACCGACCACGGTTATGGGAATCGGAACATCCTGTACGGCTTCTTTGCGCCGCCGGGAAGTGACAATGATCTCATCTAAGATCGTGGCATTGGCCAGAATCACTTCAAGAGTAGCCTGCGGTTCTTTTTCTAAATAGATCTTTGCGGCTTCATAGCCCACATAACTTACTTCAAGGGTCAGCGGGTATTTCACCTGACCGCCCAACTCAAACCCGCCCTGCTCATTGGTGAGGGTGAAAATGGCGGTGCCAATGACGTTTATGGTTGCGCCAATGATGTTTTCACCTTGTTGGTCTTTGACCAAGCCCGAAATAATGCGCTGTGCATGTATTGCGCCTACCCAGATAAAAATAGATAAAGCAATAAGTATCAATCGCTTCATGATTGAAAATTTTGAAAATTGTAAAAGATATTGAGGAAAAATAAGTGCGCTCTGATATGCAGGGGTATGAGATACCCGATTAGCGCAAAGCAATTGTTAGCAACAACAGCAACAACAACAGGAGGAGGAAACAGAATAGAGGGAATGGCTGACAGAAGGTGCGTTCTTTAGCACAGGAGGCCTGAAATACAAGTGCTTTTTCATAAGAAATTGGTTTACTTCAACAAAATATATAAAAAAAGCTCGTATCAAATTTGAGCATGCTGCTGCGCACGCAATCGCAGGCAACAGATCAGTGGCGGCATCTGGTTAGGTATTGCAAAGATACCTGTTTTTTGTTTAAAATCATACATATTCTACCAAAAAAGTAGAATTTTAAAAAATCACTGTATTTCAATTATTTATACACAAGAACTTTGATTACTTTTTCACCTTTTTGTAATGCAGTATTTCCGGATTGAATGAAACCATCAAATAACTCCAGACCGGCGTTTCACCGGCGTTTTCAATTTTTCCAAGCAGTTCCATGCCTTTTTCGGCAATCAGATAGGAAAACCCGAAGTTGATATTCACGTTTTTCAACGGTCTGTAATTCAAACTTAAATCGTTTTCGAAACCCAGGTAAGTTGCGGCTTTTTCATTATTCTCGTCCCTGAGTGGATATTGTGTATAAAACAAGTGGCTGTCGGCTCGAAGACTCAGCTTTTTGCCAGCTTTGAACAGAACAAAAAGGTAAGGATTAATTAGACCACTACTGTTAACATCGGCGGGGAATCGGGCAAAAAAATTCATATTCCCCATAAATTTCCAGGCTACCCCATAAAGTATGCCAAATGAGCGCGAGACACGGTCATCCGGCGCTGCTTCCCCGCTCATGATTTCTGCACCAAGCCGGAAAGTTGTTTTATCGAACGTTGCACTGATTTCGGGTTGAATATAAAAAGCGTTTATTTTTTTTAAATCAGAATTTTCTCCATATTGATAATAAGCATTTAACGTCCAGTAAAAATTACTGTCCCTGTACTCCAGCCTCGCACCGTTGTTTATGCTAAACCAGGATTTTCCGGGATAATTTTTATTGTTAAAAATATCAGTAAAATTAATTGTGGT
Source organism: Saprospiraceae bacterium (assembly GCA_013361075.1). Taxonomy (GTDB): domain Bacteria; phylum Bacteroidota; class Bacteroidia; order Chitinophagales; family Saprospiraceae; genus JABWAJ01. The sequence goes on from JABWAJ010000024.1 coordinate 18,594, forward strand.
CAGGGTGTAGTGTTCATTTATCTTATATTTTAAATGGTGTACGAGCAGCAACTGATAGCGATGCGAAGCCACCGGAGAATAAGCAGCTTCGTATTGTTTGGGATATTTCCGGGTCGCTGCAATGGTAAAATCTGTCGCTAATTTTTTCCTGTCGTAAAACAACCGGATGCCCTCATGCGATCGGCTCTGCTGTGCCCACGGAGCATCAGAAAACATTCTGCCGTTATCCAATAACAGCCCTTGTCTGCCAATTTTCACCCACAAATTCCGGGCAATTGCTGTTTGCAGATACAATTCATAAGCATTGATGCTGCCGATGGAGGATATTTTCCCCGACTTTCCCCACAAGTGTATTTCCTGCAACGAGGCATGGAGTTTCAGGGCTTTTCGCTGGTAAGTCAGGCCGAGGCGGTTCCGTTGGCTCACAAAAAAATCGGGAGCAAAACCATCCGTCGGCAACTGGATATAATCTTTTCGGTATTCCGCCCTTGGTCTTATTTCAAAATCTGCATGAAAGGACTCAATTACTGAATCCTGGCTTTGTGAAAATACAGAATTACCGGTAACCATACTCAGCAATACAAACAGGAATAATGTTTGCAACAAATATAGATTACGGCAAAATTTTAAAACCATACCTGAGAAAAAGCCAGCGTTATCCATTGCCTTATTTTATATCGGGTATAGCCAGCACAACCCCGCCAAACAGCAAATAAGACCAAAGCAAGGTCCAAAAGATGTTAAACAATTGCGCACCGGTAAAAACCAGCGCCGGGCGCCCACCCTGCGTTTTCAGTAAGTCGGAAAAACGTGCTTCCAACCCGATCGCCACAAAAGCCAATGCAAACCAAAGTGTTCGAAGGCTGTTCAAAAACCCGGAAGTTTGCTTGACCGTTTCTGTCGGGATCAAAAAAGAAAAGATCAGGGAAACGACAATAAAACCCAGCACAAACTTGGGAAACCGTTCCCAGATCAGTTTCAGGTTTGGTTTTTCCGAACCAGTCCCTGCTTCCGGTTTTTTGCGGAATATCCACCAGGTGGCGATGAAAAACGCAGCAAATCCGAGGAGTACATTTTGAGAAAGCTTCACAATTGCCCCCACCTTGGAAGCTGCCGGTCCTACCTGTTCTGTCGCTGCAACAACGGTAGCCGTCGTATCCAACGTACCGCCCAGCCATGCCCCGCCTACAATTTCGGGAATGCCAAATGCCTGAATGGCCCAGGGTTGAAGCACCATCATCGGAATTGCCAGCAGCAGCACCAGGGTGGTGACATAAGACAATTTCTTTTTATCCCCCTGTATGGCACCACTGGCCACAATGGCTGCCGATACCCCGCATATGGAAACTGCCGAGGCAAGGATAACCCCAAACTCGTCGTCCACTTTCAGGCGCCGTGAGAGCCACAAAGAAAAAAACCAGACCACGCTGACCACCGCAAGGGCTTGTAAAATGCCCGGAAAACCTGCCTGAACGATGTTGGGAAACAAAATGCTTGTGCCGAGAATAATCAAACCGGTTTTGATAAAAAACTCTGACCGCGCAGCCGCCTTTAGCCATTCCGGAAGTTGAAACAGGTTGTTGAGCAACAAACCGGAAAGCAGGGCAAATACCACATATTCAAGACCGTACGCTTCTACCCCGCTATTGCCTGCAACGACAAGCGATAAAACCGCCAGCAAAAAAACAATAGAGAACCCGGCAAGGTATTTCCATAGGTTGCCGCCCGATAGTTTCACCGCTATGGCCGACAGTACCGCAAACACCATCCCGGAAGCGGCAACTATGACAAGATTATCCAGTTTGAGCACTTTGGCAAACAACTCCCCGGCATGCGTCCAGGCATAAACCGGCGAGACCGGCTTGCCTCCGTGAAACACCCCAACCCACAACAAAACACCCGCAATCAGGATGCCGCCAATGAGGTTGGCCCATGCATCTTCCGTTAATCGTGCCCAAAACCCGGATGGAATGCTGTTTTCAGGAACGCCAACAGCGGGTGTTCCGGTATTTTTTCCCTTCGCCATACCTATTGTTGTTGAAAAAATAAAAATATACCACAAGAAAGGCCCACAATCCTTGCTGAATTAGATCAAATCACCAATGGTTCTTCGCTCCAAAACATCCAGCATTTGTTCTCTGACTTCCAAAAGCGCGCTTCGTATTTTACAGGTTGCTTCATCGGGGCAATCTTCGCAGCGTTCGTAAAAATTTTTTGATACACAAGGAATCAGGGCAATGGGGCCATCTATGAGGCGGTAAACTTCGGCAAGTGACACTTCATCCGGCTTTTTCATCAAATAATACCCGCCGGTATTGCCCTGCTTACTGTTCAGGATATGCCCCTTTTTTAATTCCAAAAGAATTTGTTCTAAAAACAAAACGCCACCTAACAAAGCGTGCACCTGACGTGTGGGATTCAGGCGCATTTACAGGGCTTATCCAAGCCTTAGCATTATCCAAATCTCAAAGCGTTATCTACGCCCTCCCACACGCAGGTAACGCAAACCGTTCGGCGGCTGTCCTGCAAAACATAAAAGAGTAAACAATGCCTACATACTTATTGACATGGAATCCTGAAAAATGGCAATGGAATCA
>JABWAJ010000505.1 GCA_013361075.1 Saprospiraceae bacterium
AAGTATTCTTGTTCGGTTTGCCCTGGCGTAGGAATAAGGATGGCCGGCTTGCCGATGCGCGCCAAGTCCATCAGGGTGCTGTAGCCGGAACGCGCGAGGATGACTTTGGCGGCGCATATAGCGGCATTCAGCGCTTCTGCGGCTAGGTGGTCGGAAAAATGAACGGGAGAAATTGGATAAGCCGCATTCAAACCTGTTTGAACCTTGCCGCGCACCACCAGCATCCTGACCTCCACCCCTGCCGCCTGCTCCAGAATCAGCTTTTCCAGAATGGTTCGCTGTGGCTCCGGCCCGGAAAGTACGGCCACTACGTCGTACCGATCCGGCACCTCTAACCGCTTCATCCGACTCAACAGGCCGATGTAGCGCCCACCGGCAATGGGGGGATGTGAAAGCGCCCCGGCCAACCCGGGTGCTGTTTCCATATCCGGAATCCAAAGCTCGTCATACCGGCGAATGAACCAATGGTTGATGGCGTTGATAAACCAGCTCAACCCGGCATACGGTGTGCGGATGTGCAATTGATGGGTGATAAAAATACAGGTAGTGCGGCGGGTAAAGCACCCGAATCGGCAATCGGAAATGACCGCATCCATGCCGTGGCGGCGAATGAAGCGCCGAAGGATAAAATGTTCTGCCAGGATTGCTTTCAGGATTTTAAAACCCTGGCTTCCAATACTTAGCACGATGCTTTTCAGATGGTAATGTATGTCGTATGCCGGCAATTCCAAAAAAGGTAAATCCGGAAATTCACTGCGCAACAAAGCCAGAGCCGGCCCGCTGCCCCCCACCCATACCCGAGCGCCCTGTGCCTGTAGTTCGCGGACTACGGGAATGCAGCGCGCTGCATGTCCGAGCCCCCAATCGAGGGCCACTACAAGGATTTTGGGTTCGCTTTTGGGCTTTGGCATTCGTTGTTTAGCTTTGTCGCAAAATAACCAATTATGCGCCAAACCGCTTTTCTTTTTTTGCTGCTGTCCCTTGCTTTCAGCGCCTGCAATACCGAACAAAGCGCCCAGGAAAAACTTTGGGATGAGGTAATGGCAGTTCACGACGAGGTGATGCCCAAAATGGGAGACCTCAACCGGCTTAGCCGCGACATTCGTGCGCAATTAGATACGGTGCCGCCCATTGATACGCTGCAAAAATTGCAGCAATTAGACCTGCTGATTCGCATAGAAAAAGCCGAAGAAGGCATGATGCTTTGGATGAACGAATTGGTCGTGCTTGACGACTTGCGTGCGACCAAATCGCACAAAGAAATCATGCGCTATCTGGAAAATGAAAAACAACGCATCGGAGCAGTACGCGACTCTATGATGGCAGGCATTCAAGCCGGAGAAGCGGAACTGGGGAGGGAATAGTTGAGTGTTGTTCGTTGTTCGTTGAGCGTTGTTCGTTGAGCGGAGTCGAAACGAAGTTGTTCGTTGTTCGTTGAGCGTTGTTCGTTGAGCGGAGTCGAAACGAAGTTGTTCGTTGTTCGTTGAGTGTTGTTCGTTGAGCGGAGTCGAAACGAAGTTGTTCGGAGCTACGTAAAGAAGCAAAGGGCAAAAGGCAATTTTATTCTGTAAAGGCTAATGTTTTTGTAAATGATCAGATTGATTTTACGAAAACCTTTCATTTTACGAAATTATTGCCTTTTGCCCCTTGCCTTTTGCCTTTTACCCCCTCGTATATTTATCGAATGAACCAGAGCAGGAGGAGAGGACACTCCGATGCCCCTTGCTCCTTTAAAACTTAATCCCCACACTCGCTGTCAGCATATTGTTCTTTCCCTCCGAATCCTTGAAGAATTTCGAAAGGCCGATTTCGTAGTTCACATCTACCGTAAAGAACAACAGGTCGAGGCCAAGGCCTACATTGGCACCCCAGGTCAGTCGGTTCAGGTCGTCGATATTGAGGTCGAAGGACGGGCGTTCCTTAACATTGATTACGTAAGCGGGCACAATACCCCCTTTCGCATGCAAACCGATCAGGCCCCCTTTTCCGGTCAGCTTAAGGCCGACATTCACAGGCATCCGGACGCTCTGTATTGTCGTTTCTTCGCTCAGGTTGATGTCGTCCGGCGATTCAATTTCTTTGAACAAACGTGCTGTGACACTGTAGTAGTGAAGTCCGGGGTTGAGAAAAACCACCCCTTTACCAACGCGCAGGTCGAACCCGGCATTCCAGCCGGCGCGGGCTTCGGCGTCTATGTCTTGTATCTTCGTATCAAGTGCGGAGAGGTTAACGCCAACTTTCGGGTTCACAGAAACCTGGGCAGCCAGTGGCAAGGCAGCCAATCCGAAAAAAGCGATAACAACGGAAGCAAGGACGATTCTCATAATCTTGATGTGATTTTGTTTGAATGATTCAAAATACCACACCAAAACGAATCCCACCACGCAAACTGATGTGAAGGAAGTATGAAAGTCGCGTTAAAGAGAGGTTAAACAAAACGCGTGAAAAGAGCCCGCAATAGCCTGTAAAATAAATCAACCGTTACCTTACGGCAGAGGAACAGCTACTTTCCAAGCTCTTCTCCGTTCACTAAGGCGCGTTCCAGCATGGCTGCAATTTTTCCGGGCGGCTTCACTGGTTTGCCCTGGGGGTTCAGCCAGTAGTATTCCCCCACCACTTTGACCAGGCCAATGCCTTTTGCATACCATTCTTTTAGTTTGTACCCCCGGATGCTGCCAGTAGCCGCATCTTTGCGTTCAGAGATGGTATGAATGACCAGGCATTCGCTGAAATTGAACAAGGGCGTTATGGCCGAATTAGCACCTTCAACTTTTACTTCAAAGGTCTGGGTCCCGGTCCCTTTTTTAACCCCCTTTTCAATAAGCGTATAGGGTACAGCGTCCTTGTACGTTTGCCATTGGCGCACACTGTCGGGAATCAGGATGACGGGGCGCTCCAGAAGAATTTCCTGTCCTTCTCTTGTAGAAATTTTAAAAACAGCAAGCCCTTTCCCGGGAAGGTATTCCTCAAGGCGGGCTTCGCCTGTATTTTCACTGCGCACCAGCAAAGTATCGCCTTTAAAGGGCTCCCGTTTGGTCCAGGAAATGACGTAAGGCGATAATTTTTCACCCAACGCATTGGCCAACTGAAGAGAATCCCCCAATTGATTGGAAAAATACGCTTGTGTGGCAAAGGCATGCTGCCCAAATCCCGATAGAGGAAGCAGAAACAAAGGCAGAAAAAAGATGATTTGATGTTTCATAGGAATATGATTTTTTGCTCCTGATCCCTAATATCGCCCAGCGTCAGCTGTGCATACCCCATTACCGTGTGTCACTCCCGACAGGACAGGTAGGGCGTAAATGTGTACATAACGATCACCGTTTCATAGAAAAATATGCGCAGCCCATGCGTGACGATAAAGGGGGGAGGGATGGGTAACGAAGAATTTATCGGTTAACGACAATTCATGCTACCCAAATCTACCAGTAACCAATAACCAGTAGCCAATTTCAACTAAAATCAACCAATTCGATGTCAAAAATCAGCACGGCATTAGCTGGAATACCCGGAGGCGGATTGCTTCCGTAGCCAAGAGCAGAAGGCAACAGGAAAGTACCTTTACCGCCTTTTTGCAGCAACGGAATGGCAATTTGCCAACCTTCAATCAGGTTTGACAGGGGGAATTCAATGGTGTTGCTTCCCGTTGTTTGGTCAAAGGTCGTATTGTCTGTGAAGTACCCCCGATATTTAACCTTCACCGTTGAAGCTAAAGTCGGGCTGCCGCCAGAACCCGGTACCGTAATGACGTAAAACATCCCCGATTCGTGTTCAGTTGCCGTCAGGCTGTTGTCAGCAATATATTTCTGAATAATTGCCCGGTCTATTTCACCCTGGTCTTCATCTTTACAGCCAGCAGCCATCAGCAGTGCGCCTCCCATCAGGCAGCAAAAGAAAAAACGTGTCATGTGTTGTCAGGTTTGAATGTTTAGATGCGCAAAGGTAATGGGATTTTACAAGACCCGCATCGTCAAAAAACAGGAGGGGATAAATACCATGGGCCATCCCGACAATTCGGAATGACCCATGTTTTTGTTGAATTAGTTGAAGGCGTTAAATTGGAAGTGTTCGCCGTATCCGAAATAAAGATCGCGTTACGAAAACTCCTCCAATTCAACCCTTACGGCCTCTGGCTTCCCACCATAAACTGCTTGCTCACCGGTGCCTGCCCGGCAGTGCGCAGGGTCAGGGTATAGATACCGGAAGGCAGGTTGTTCAGTTGGATGCGTTCGGTTGCGTCCTGTACGTCGTCAATTTCGCGCAGGATCATGACCTGGCCCAGTTGGTTCTGTACAGAAATCGTTACGTTTTTGCCGTAGAAAGCTTCCATTTTTTACGTTGATCTCGTCAGTAGCCGGGTTAGGGAAGAGGCTCAGTACTTCCTGTACTGCTACGTCTCCATTGCTTCCATCCGCCAAAGGAATAACCGGAGGCGAAGTGGATACACCCATGATGTTGCTGAATACTGCCGTAGACGTGGTATTGACATTGATGCTTTGCGCAAATAAACCAACTTCGATACAGTTCGGCAATACTAAGGTAGTCGAGAAGGTGAAATCCCAGTTGACACCATCCACAGAGGTTTCGCCCAGGAACACATTGCCGGTGCGCGTCAGACGCAGCCACTGCGGAGCATTCGGTTTTGGGAACATCTGTTGTTGCATCACACCGTTGGTAGTTGCACGCAAGTCGCGGATCACCGCATTGGTCAACTGGCTGCGGATAGCAATTTTTTTGGAACCACCAGCATTGTTTTCGCGGAACATCAAACCGCCCCAACCACCATTGGTTACGTTGTTCAATTTCGCTTTGATGAAGCCGTTGCCACACATTTGCTGCCATGCATAGGTTTGAACGTCGTTTGTCGGCGAGCCGTAGTTGGTTGCTTTCACGTCAATCGTACCGTCGCATACGTTTTCAATCGCGCCGCCATTGCTGGCGCCAATGTTGGTCGTTGTCCAGGGCGCACCCAGTACAGGGCCGCAGAGGCAAGTAAGGTTCAGGCTGAAGGCGCCGGTAGCGCTGCCAAAGCCACTGACCAAAATGTAGTAATCCGTACCAACACTGGCGTTGAAAACGACCTGCGAACGAGTAAGAGCAGTGCAAGCGAAACTGTCGTCGTTGCTAACTAAACAGGTCAAGCTTCCGCAAGTACCAGTATATACATGCAATTTGGTATCATAAGCCGAACCGCAAAGGTTGGCAGTAACCTGTGCACCGTTGCCCACAAGTTTGTACCAAATACCGTTGCCAGGCTCACCGCCGCCAACGCCAAAGCCAGCGCAAAAACCAAGCCCTGCATCAGAAGCTGCGCCTACGGTGCTGCCGTTGATCGTGCTGCCGCAAGTGACTGGAATTGCTCCTGCACAAGCATCGTTGGCCAATGGAGCTGTAGTGAAGGTAGTGCTCACATAACTGGTTGCCCCACCGCCGCCGCACGCGCTGGTGCGTACGCAGAAGGTGTAGGTCGTATTGGGCGTCAGGTTGCTCAGGTTGACAGAAGTAGCTGCCGTATTGGTCGTAGATCCGTTGGGGCAGCTTACACCTGTGCCTACGCTCCAATCATAGCTGGTAGCGCCGCTGGCAGCCGCCCAGCTCAAAGTAGCGCTGGTAGTAGAAACGTTCGAAGCCGAAGGCGTACCCGGCGAATTGCAAGGCGGTACCGGACAGTCAATGCGGAAAGTATGGGTAACTGTACTGGTGCTTTCCGGATCGTACAAGATATAATAGGCCGTGCCCGCAGTTAAAGGTCCGAAAGTAATGAAGCCGGTGGTGCTAAGGTCGTCAATACAAGTCCAACCCGATGCATTGCAACCGCCGGAAGCCACTTTGTAGAAATAATCGGAATATAAAGAATTAGTAGAAGTAAGAACCAGCGTATGAATGCCCGAGATGGTTGGGGTAAAACTGTACACTTTTTCCTGCCCGGGGGTCGAAAAGCCGCAAGCCGCTACGTTCCAGGCGCCTGATCCCGTGCTCGAAGCCGTGGTTGATTGACCACAGGTAAGGGTGGTAATACTGGCGCATGGATCATACGTTGGCGCGCTTCCGCAGACTACCGCTCTGGTGCGAGAAGACGCACTTTCACCGCAAGACGAATTGGTATGCGTATAAAAACGGACCGTTCCAGTAACCGTCGAAGTCCAGGTTGCCGAGCCTGTGCCTGTAGTATAAACAGGCGAACCCGTTGACCCGGCAATTGTTATGTAATCTCCGCTGATTGAACTGCTGAAAGTATAAGCAGTACCTGAAGTGACGCTTACATTGGAGTATTCGCCTGCATACCCAAGGCCTGTAATGGTACCTGCGATACCGTTACATACAGGCGTATAGGTAGAAGACGGATACAAACCATAAGAAGCTGTAGTACATCCGCTGCCGCTGCCCTGAACCGTACAACTTGCATTAAGCGTCATACAAGTAGTATTGGAGATACAGTTGTATTGATCCACTAATACGCGTACCGCACCGGTAAAGGTAGCTGTCCAGGTCACTGTTGATTGCGCACCGCAGCCGTCGTCGTTGTAAGCCAAATACGCCCCGCCTGTATCGTTGAAGAGCGTGATCTGGGTGTCAAAATCAGTATCTCCACAAGTAGAGAACGTGTAGGTATTGCCTAGCGTAACGTTTACCAAACGGTACTCACCTCCATAGATGCAGGTAGTAAGCACTGTGGAAGCTGCTCCGCAAGTAATCGTGCTTGTTCCAAACTGGGAATTGTCATTGCCGCACTGTGCCGCAGCCTGCCATGCTGCGGAGGACAGTAGCAGCGCCAGACAGGCTGTCAAAGTTAACTTGTAAAGTGCTTTCATAATACGAATTGTTGTTGTATGAATAAATATTTGAAAAACCTCGGTCTTTCCATGTCCGATCATACGAGCATGAGCATAACAATATTTTTTACTGCGACTAGTAATGATGGCATGTATTGACGCCTAAATAGTCAGAAAGAGGAGGAGGTAAATTGACCATTAGTAGGATTACGAACGTAATATAATAATGTTTCATTTATTGGTGAAAAATTGTGGGGTAAAAAAGTCTTTTCGTAAAAGACAGAGCGCAGCGCACGGACTGTGCCCACGTGATATAGCAAGGATTGAGTAAAAAAGGCCACCCATTTTTTGAAAATAAGAGAGGTTCATTGTTTACAGTTTCCTCACTACACTGTGTTGCATTCGTAATGGCGCAGATCGCTTTGTCATTATGCGCCGCCATTACGACCGAAGGGGGAATATCTCAGGGTATGACCAAAAAAACACCCCGAATCCTGGCCTTAGCCAAAATCCGGGGTGTGTTGTGCTGAAGAAACAGCGGTTTATCTTACGGTCTCTGCGAGCCGACGATCAACTTTTCAGTCAATACAGGCGAACCTTCCGAACGCAAGGTCACATAGTACATGCCACTGCTGAGTCCGTTGAGCGACAAGCGCTCTGTAGCGTCCTGTACGTCGTCAATTTCGCGCAGGATCATGACCTGGCCCAGTTGGTTCTGTACAGAAATCGTTACGTTTTTGCCGTAGAAAGCTTCCATTTTT
>JABWAJ010000506.1 GCA_013361075.1 Saprospiraceae bacterium
AGAAAAAAACAATCCCTGGTCGGCGGTCATCGGAGCGAGTTTGCGGGTCAGCAATCGGTGGATCTACCTGTTGGCAAAGGCGGATGTGCTGGGTCGGATCTGTGCAGATAAAGCCGATTTGTTGGAACGGGTAGAATATTTTAAAGAATTTTGTATTGAAAATCAATGTTTTGAAGGCGCTTATCCTTTTGTAAATACCCATAGCAAGTTTCGTTACTTCTTCACCGATGCGCGCTATCCCGCCGAATTGTACGACGACACTGCTTTTCAAATCCGGCTGATGTCGGGTATCCCCGGCAGCGGAAAAGATACTTTTTTGAAAAACAACCTCCTGCCGGTAGTCAGTCTCGACAACCTGCGGCGCGAAATGGGCGTGGAACATGGCGACAGCAAAGGGCAGGGACACGTGGTACAGGCAGCTTACAGCTTAGCAAAAAAATATGCCGCCGCCCGGCAGAGTTTTGTCTGGAACAGCACCAACCTTACCACTGACCTGCGGTCAAAGCTCATCCAAACCTTCTCTGTTTACAATCCTTCTTTTCAAATAACTTATGTAGAAACAAGCCTTGCCCAGATTTTTCAACGCCGTAAAGAAGACATTCCCTCTGCACACCTCGAGCGGATGATCCGATTGCTGGACATGCCGCTGCCAACGGAAGCCCATGAAGTGTTGCATTTCAGGAATAATTAATGGCGTTCTTTAGAGCTCTTAGTGTTCAAAAGCAAAGCATCAAAAACCAGAGTATCGTTTCTATTTTCCTCAACGAGCTGCAAGTTAGGGCGTCACTTCGAGTGACACCCTAACTTACCCTGGCACACGATTAAAAAACCAACCAGCTTCCTTCTTCCTTTTTTGCCTGTGCCTTCGTGTAACTGACTCCGTCTACCTTTTGATTTGCCTCATTGGACAGGGTAATGGTGCCACCATCGTTGTACAAGGGGACTGTTTTGGGCATGACAATGGTTTTAGCCTCTCCACTTGCAAGGGTGCCCTCCAGCGGGTGTTTTTTCTGCATTTTATTTGCTAAAGACCAGCCTCCAACCTTTACGAGCGAAGTAGTTGGTTTGAAAGTCACTGAATCCAATAGCGGATACCGAACCCTTTGGGTAGCAAAAATGACGGTTAAATCAGGACGCGATTGATCCGGACTTGCAAGAAGTTGAAAATAAATAAATTAAAAAATAACCAGCATATTGTGAAGGATCTGTTGGAGTTTGTATCTTAGCTCTCTCCCCCTCCCAAAGTAGTCTGAGTCAATTCTTTCATCATAAAATCAGATGCTTTATGAAATGCAAATTCCCATTACTAGTCGTCACCCTTGTGCTGAGTTTGAACGCATCGGCGCAATCCCGTGCTGTTGTGGCCAGTGCAGGAGGGGAAAGCCAAAGCAGCAATGTTCACCTAAGCTGGACCCTTGGCGAAATGTCTGTTGCAACGGTGTCCCTTGCCCAGGGAGAATTGCTTACCGAAGGTTTTCAGCAACCGGACATCCTGCGCGTTGAACCGGTTGAATCGCCCAGTCTGCTGCCCGCTGCCGGCACCGCGCCTGCCGAAGCCATTACCATCGCACCCAACCCGGTCAGTACAAAACTGAACATCCGGATTCCCAAAACCCGGAACCAGGAAGCTTTGACCGTGGAATTGTTTGACGCCAATGCCCGGAAAATCCGGGACGGCCGTATCGAACCCGGAATGTCAACCGCAGAATGGGACATGAGCACCCAACCCTCTGGAACTTACTGGCTGCGGATCATTGCACCCGGTGCCAGACAGATCGAAAATTTTAGAGTGATTAAAATAAAGTAAGCATGGTGGGCGCCCGAAAAAAAAATCGGGCATTCTTTTTGGCAATTCAGAACAAGTAAATATTTTTGTTCGACAATTTTGTTTATGCCAAAAATTGACCACGATACCAAAAAGAAAATACTGCAAGCTGCTGAGGCCGTTTTTCACCGGAATGGGTTCAAAGGAACGCGCACGATTCAGATTGCCGAAGAAGCAGGCATCAGTCGAACGATGCTGCATTATTATTTCAATACCAAAGAAGCTTTGTTTGAGGAAGTGTTGAACAATACCCTCGGAGCCATTTTTAAACACCTGAAAAACCTTATTGGGCAACAGCCACAGGATTTTGAAAAAATCATTGAAAATTTAGTCAACGTGATCTCGGATCTGTTTGAAGAGAAACCCGGATTGCCCGGCTTTATTTCAAATATCCTGAATACCTCGCCCGAGTTGTTGTTGTTTCTGCCAGCAGTAGAACAGGACAATCTGCCAGCGCTACTGGATCACTTGCTGGAAGAAGGGAAAAAGAAAAATGCGGTAGCCGAATACCTGACCGGCGAAGATTTGATCCTTAGCATTTATGCTCTGTGTTCGATTCACTACATTGCTGCACCTTATATCAGGTTGAAAGAAAATCGCAACGAGGAGGAAATGAAGGCTTTTATCCGCAAACGCCGCCCAGTCCTTCTCCACTTTGTGCTGAACGGAATCAAGCCCGGGGCAGGCAAATTTTAACGGGAACAGGTAAGGGTTGCTTTTTTTTTGCCCATACACAAACAAAAAAGTTTAACAAAAAAGTTTAATAAATGACAGCCATTCATTCAAGCAGCCGGAACCCCGGAAAGTACATGGGATACAGTGCCGCCGATCATACGATGCCGTATGCTAAATACTATCGGGAATCCATTGCACCCATTCCAGAACACGTAGCAGCAGCTTTGCGCAAAGGAACCTTGGCCGCCGGGATGCTCGCCCCACTCCACCGGTCCCCCGACCTGCTTTTGGAAGGATATGCGGAAACAGAAACAGGCTATGCTCTGGAACCTGATGGGGGAGTGAGCGTGTCTGTACTTACTCAAATGCCAGGAGTAGAGCCGTTTATGTGGGATTGGTGGTTTGGTTGGCATGGTAGCCACGCCAATCGCTATAAATTGTGGCATCCTAAAGCGCACCGGGATGCAGTTTGGGAGGATGGTCGTGAAGACCTTGTTGCCTATGTAGGCCGGGTTTCCCTCATTGAAGAATACATCGGAAAGAAGATGGCAAAAGCACAGATCCGGTTTGTTGCTCCGGAGGAACTGGGTTTTGACCCCCTGCAATTGTCTGACCCGAAAAAAACAGTCATCATCTGTGCACGGCTTGGCTACTCGCACCTCCCTGTTGATATTGGATGGCTGGTTCATCAGGTACGTGCAGTAGAGGGTGGGTCAGAGATGCGTTCCCGGTTCTGGATGGGCGGGCACCACCTTCAGCTTCGCACCCATGGGAGGTTGTCAAACTTGATTTCCAAACTTTTGCAAAAAAATGTCCGTTTGCGGGAGCATCAAGCTACCGACCTTTTGGTTCATTGCGCAGAAGAAATGAACCACCTCTCTGCCATTTTGCCCGAATTGTATACTGAATTTCATCATCAATAAAAATCGAAAGCCATGCACACCTTAAACATAAAAGGCCGTATTCTGCACAAAGAGGATGCCGGATTCGAAGCGGCAGTAATGGGTACCCTTTTCAACAAACAGGATCCGGGCAGAAGACCCGAAATGATGGTTCAGCCCCAAACGGTTGAAGACATCGTTGCGAGCATCCGTTATGCGCATGCAATGGGGCTGAAAATCAGCGTTTGCTCCGGCGGGCACAGTTGGTCGGCCAACCACGTTCGCAACAACAGCTTACTGATCCACATGGGGCACTTCAATCAGTATGAAATCAACCGCGATAGCATGACGGCAACAGCAGGGCCTGCGGTAGGAGGGAGCGTGCTGTTGGCGGCACTGTTTCGGCAAGGTTTGTTTTTTCCGGCAGGTCATTGCAAAGGCGTTTGCATTGGCGGGTATTTGTTGCAGGGCGGATTTGCCTGGAATGGCCGGAAACTCGGGATGGCCTGCGAAAGCGTACTGGGCCTCGATATCGTGACAGCAGACGGAGAATACGTGCATGCCAATGAAACTGAAAACTCCGATTTGTTTTGGGCAGCCAGGGGAGCAGGGGGTGGTTTTTTCGGGATTGTGGTACGTTTCCATCTGCGCTTGTACCCCCGCCCGAAATACTCAGGCAATATCATGCATGTTTTTGGCCTGAAACATTTAGAAACGGTGTTCAACTGGGCGCATGAGGTAGGTCCTTCGGTGTCGCCGGCAGTAGAGTTTCAGTTGTTGATGAGTCGGCAAACCCTGAGTTTTTTTGGCCCCGGCATTGAGGTCGTTTCGCCTGTTTTTGCAGACACCCGGGAGGAATTGCAGGAAGCGACTGCTTTTATGCGCAACAGCCCGATCAAAAGCAAAGCGTTTTTCCGAACCCCCTTTTTGAAAACC
>JABWAJ010000507.1 GCA_013361075.1 Saprospiraceae bacterium
GACATCAAACGCATCATCGCCTATGCTTCCATCGCACACGTAGGATTGATTGCAGCCGGGGTATTTGTGGGCAATGAAACGGCTTTGCAGGGGGCCATCCTCCAGATGATCAATCACGGCATCAATATTGTTGGTTTGTTCCTCATCAGCGACATCATCGAAAACCGAACTAAATCGCGACAATTGAACGAACTTGGCGGGATCGCGAAACAGGCACCGGTGTTCGCCACCCTATTCATGATCATCCTGCTGGGAACCGTTGCTGTGCCGCTCACCAATGGGTTTGCCGGCGAATTCCTGCTGTTGAAAGGACTATATGAATACCATATCTGGGCGGCAGCTACAGCCGGACTCACCATCATTTTGTGCGCCGTTTACATGTTGCGCATCTATCAGTTTGCGATGTTCGGACCGGGGAAAGCGACAACGGAAGGTTTCCGCGACGTTCGCGGCAGCGAGTTGACCGTACTGGGCGTGATTGCTGTGCTGGTCATTGTACTGGGTGTTTATCCCCAGCCTGTTTTGGATTTAACCAAGGCTGCAACCGGCCTTATTCTCGAAATGAAATAATGCCATGAAAGCGCTATTAATACTGGCCCTCACGGGTGTTTTCTCCCTTTTTGCCGGACTGAATGCCTCGAAACGCACCGTCGTGCAGGCCATTGCAGCAACCGGACTGGTTCTTGCATTCGTTGCAACGATCTGGGACCGGTTTTGGGCAGCTCCCTTCTCCATCGCCAATATGCTGACCTTTGATGCGTATGCGTTGTCGTTTGGCGGCGTCGCTATCTTGATAACCTTGTTGATCGTTTTGCTCGGGAAATCAGGCTATCAGGGCGATGCAGATAATTTCGGTGATTTTGCAGCCTTATTGGTTTTTAGCCTTTGCGGAGCTTTATGCCTGTTTTCATTTGACAACCTGATCATGCTTTTCCTGGGTATAGAAATCCTGTCCATCCCGTTGTACGTGTTGGCAGGCACCCGAAAAAATGACCCGTCTTCCAATGAAGCAGCGTTAAAATATTTTTTCATGGGGGCATTTGCAACAGGCATTCTGTTGTTCGGCATCACCCTGATTTATGGTGCAACGGCCAGTTTTAGCCTCGCAGAAATCAGCAAAGTAGCCGGAACGCCTGCCCTGTTGAAAGTAGGCATCCTCATGACGATGATTGGCCTGAGCTTTAAAGTGGCAGCAGCACCATTCCACTTCTGGAGCCCCGATGTGTACGAAGGCAGCCCCAATGTTGTAACTTTATTTATGGCAGCCGTGGTGAAAGTGGCCGGATTTGGCGCTTTTTTCCGCTTGTTCGATCTGAGCTTTGCGCAAATTTCAGGTATCTGGGCCCCTACCTTAGCTGTGATGGCCCTGCTCACCATGACCATTGGGAACATCACTGCGCTTTTCCAAAACGGGTTCAAGCGCATGCTTGCTTATTCCAGCATTGCCCATGCCGGGTATCTTCTGTTGGGTATATTGGCGTGCGGCAGCTATGGCGGCGGCGCTTTGCTGTTGTACACTTTTTCTTATGGCGTGGCAACGGTTTGTGCATTCGCCGTGTACATGGTTGTTGCACAACAAAAACCGGAAGAAAATACCACATTGATCGCCTTTCGGGGACTTGGACACCGGCAGCCACTTGGTGCTTTCGCCATGACCTTAGCCCTGCTCTCCATGGCAGGCATTCCGCCTTTGGCCGGTTTTTTTGGCAAATATTTCCTCTTTGCGCAGGCGTTCACCGATTATTCTTGGCTGGTTATTGCGGCAGTTGTCAATTCTGCCATCAGCATTGTTTATTATTTCCGGGTCATCGCCGAAATGTATTTCAAACCTGTTGAAGAATCTGAACCTACACCACTGAGTTTGCCCGTAATTTACCGCGTGGTGCTGGTGGTGGGCATCCTCCTGCTATTGGCCATCAGCGCATTGTCAGGGACAATTCTGAATTGGGTGGGCGAATAACTTTCAAATTTGCCCTTTTCTTCGTCCACCAGGCGACTTATCACAAGTTTGCATGAATTTTTACGCTTTCCGGCAAGGCAAAAGCGCTAAAAATTGTATTTTGGCGGGGTTATCACATCATGTAAAACAAATGCGATGAAACAGTTTTTTTGGAGCATGGTTTTGTTGTTGGCAGGCGCCCCGCTTTTCGCTCAGCAAACCGCCATTTCAATTGATAAAGAAGCAGCCCGCAAAGCGGCCGACGAAATGACCGCCCTTTACGGGTTAAACGCCGAACAAGCCGTAAAGGCTTATCAAATCCAGGAACGACGCCTGCGCAACGAAGCCGAAATCGCGCCGCTGAAGGAAACAAACAACCTGTTGTACCTCCAGAAGCGCAAAGCCATCCGCACCGGAACTGAAGGCTCGCTCAAGCGCATGCTGAATCCGTCGCAAAGGGAAATTTTCAACGCCCGTGCCATGGAGCGTCGCAAGCGGGACTCTGACTTCCTCAAAGAACTCAAGTTGAAAGAAACTCCGCATGAAGCCATGAAACTTGCGTTGCTCGAACGGGAAGGCAACCTCGAATAATCAGGAAAATCGGGCGTTTCTATCAGCATCGGGCCAGGTTCGCTGAAAAAAGCGGCGATTCATCCGGCCTGAACTTTCTGCAGAGGCGTCGAAAAAGCGGTTTTGGTAAAAACCGCTTTTTCTGTGTGCAGCGGAATGAACAATTTACAAAAAACGGTGTACAAATTAAGTGCCTGTGTACGTGCATCAGGCTACAAACCGTTAAATATTTGCAATCAACATAATTCAGGCAGGGAATGGACCGGTTAAAACAAAAATTTAATGAAAAGGCCTCAGAGCTCCGCAATGAGATCAAGGCCATGCTCAAAGAACATGGCGACACCAAAGTAGACGAAGTAGCCCTTGAGCAAGTATACGGTGGCGCGCGCAACATCAAAATGATGGTTTGGGAAACTTCGGAACTGGATGCCGTTGAGGGAATCCGGTTCAGGGGGTATTCCATCCCAGAGCTGGAAAAATTACTCCCCAAAGCGCCCGGAGGTACAGAACCACTTCCGGAAGGGCTGTTCTGGCTCATGCTGGTCGGCGAAGCACCAACGCAGGAAGAAGCGCAGTGGTTGTCGCAGGAGTGGTCGAAAAGAAGCCAGGTGCCCCAACACGTTTTTGACGTACTGAACAGCCTGCCGCTGGATACCCACCCGATGACCCAGTTTTCCATTGCCATCACGGCCATGCAGAACGAAAGCGTTTTTGCAAAGCGCTACGACGAAGGCCTCGGCAAAGCAGATTATTGGGATGCAACCTACGAAGACACGATGAACCTCGTGGCGCGGGTACCTCAGGTAGCGGCCTACATCTATCGCCGCTCGTTTCACAATGGCAACCACATTGCATCGGATCCTTCGTTGGACTGGGCCGCCAATTTTGCGCACATGCTGGGCTATGAAAACGCTGAATTCAAGGAGCTGATGCGCCTGTACATGACCATCCACGCCGACCACGAAGGGGGCAATGCTTCTGCCCATACAACGCATTTGGTGGGATCTACGCTCAGCGATGCCTATTATTCGCTGGCGGCGGGCATGAACGCCTTAGCCGGCCCGCTGCATGGCCTTGCCAACCAGGAGGTGATCGGCTGGATCCTCGAAATGCTGGAATCTCTTGGCACGCAAACGCCTTCGAAAGAACAAATTGCGGAATACGTGCAGCAAACGCTGGCCTCCGGACGCGTGGTGCCGGGGTATGGACACGCCGTTTTGCGCCGTCCCGACCCACGGTTTATGGCGCAACGCCGTTTTGCGGAAGCCCATTTATCAGAAAGCCCAATCGTGCAGGTGGTCTGGAAGATATTCGATGTGGTGCCCGGCATCCTCGAATCTTTAGGCAAGGTAAAAAACCCCTGGCCCAATGTGGACGCCCACTCCGGTGCTTTGTTGATTCACTACGGCCTGAAAGAATTCAATTACTATACGGTATTGTTCGGGGTGTCGCGCACCCTCGGCGTTTTGGCGGCCCTGTGCTGGTCGCGCGCAATGGGCATGCCGCTCGAGCGTCCGAAATCCATCACTACAGCCTGGGCGAAGGCGTTTCTGGCCAAGCAGCAGGTGACGGCATAAGGCAGCATTTTGGGCATTGCCCAAAGCCGCAGCGAATAAAACCATAAAAAGCAATAGGAGCCATTCCTGATTTCGATCGGGGATGGCTCCTGTCGTTTCTATGGGGAGTAAGGCTATTCCTGTTCTGCAATCAGAAAGCACCCTGCCGGGTTATTTTGTTGTTCTTGTTCACCTACCCGTGACGGATTTCCTGTCAGTCTAATTTTTTATACCGCTCGCTTCGTCTTCC
>JABWAJ010000508.1 GCA_013361075.1 Saprospiraceae bacterium
GTATAGGGAGCTGGCTGGCCAGTAGTCCTGCTAAAACTGGCATATTGATCCGAGCGGGCGGCAAAAATCCGGAAAGCGTAACATTGCCCGGGGGCGAGTGGCGCGGCAAGTCGCTGGCCGAGTTGCTCTTCGGTGCCGTTGTCGCGCATGACCATGCCCACGTAAGTTCGCCCGTCTTTCGGCGCAGCAGTGACCCCATAAAAACCCCCCGGGTGAATATCGGGCGGGGTTTCGCCGGAATTGCCGCAAAAAAACCATCCGGAAGGAGGTTTGCCAAAATCAGGCTGGTCTTCAAAAGAGGGATTGAGAAAAGGAAGGGGTTGCTGTGCGGTACAGGTAAAGGCTAAAGCTATTGCTGACAAGGTGATTCCCAAAGAAGCAGTTGGTCTACCAGCATACAACTTCATGGTTACGGTCTCTTTATTTGCATTACAATGCGCATTTCCCAATACCGACAAAAATAGCGATCCACACCAAGCCTTTGATGAAAAAAAACAAAAATCCGGCGATGCCGATGCGTTTGAGCCAGGTTTTGGAGGACGACTCCTTCATGTTGATGAATGTTATGTGGTGCACCCCTCAAGGTCGGGGTTTTCTTTATAAAACTCTTCAATGGAAAAGAAGTTGAGCAGGCTCCCTTATTTTCCTTTTCCCTGTAACAAAACCAGGACTGTATAAAACATAATTTTGAAATCGAGTGCCAAAGACATGTTTTCGATGTAGAGAATATCAAATTTCAGGCGCTGAATCATTTGATCCACATTTGAGGCATAGCCGTATTTCACCTGCCCCCAGGAAGTAATACCCGGGCGAACCTTCAGCAAATGTTTGTAATGGGGCGCGCGTTGCAAAATAAGGTCAATATAGTATTGCCGCTCCGGGCGTGGCCCTACAAGCGACATGTCGCCTATGAGTACATTCGCAAACTGAGGCAATTCATCTAAGCGCCATTTGCGCATAACAGCGCCCCAAGGCGTGCAGCGGTTGTCGTCGTCGTGCGAAAGCTGCGGCCCGTTGGCTTCAGCATTCGTGTGCATGGAGCGGAATTTGTAAATATAAAAAGGGTGCCCGTTTAAGCCAATGCGTTCCTGTTTGAACAAAATTGGCCCGGGCGACGACAACTTTACCCGAATGGCAACATACAAATACAGGGGCAACAACAACAGCAGCAATAATAAGGAGGCGGAAATGTCGATCAGGCGTTTCACCAAACGTTGCCATTTGGGCATCAAATCGCGGCGTATCTCAATCAGCACTGCGCCGTAAACGTGATTCATTTTGACCGTGCCAAGGATGATATCGTACATATCGGGAATGATTTTAACCAATAGCTGGTCGTCAAAATCAAACAGGATATTCAATATTTCACTCAGGCGGTTGTGTTCTGAAGTTTCGATGGCAATGATTACTTCCTCAACCTGATGCTGGCGCACCATTTCAGCAATGTCTTCAATTTTGCCAACTTTGGGAAGATAAACGCCTAATTCATTGGTATTGCGGCCATTTGCATCAATGAATCCGACAAACCGGTAGCCTAATCCCTTCTTCCGTCCGGTAATTTCCCGATACAGGTCCAGCGCATTTTGGTTGCCCCCGATAATCAGGGTATTGTAGGTAACCAATCCAGCTTTCAGGCGGCGGCTCGCACGGGTCAGGAGCACCATACGCATGGTAGCTGTAAAGAAAAAATGGAGGAGAAACAGGGCAAAAAAAGACGTGTAATAGGTCCGGTAGTTGGTGACGAAATCGTCGAGAATAAGGGTAAAAAACAAAAAGATCACACCGAAAAAACTCAGAAACAGGGTACGGGTTAGGGTCGCCAATCGCGACAGGCGGTAAATGTCCTTGTACTGATCAAAAATGGAATAAAACAAAACCCAACCAGTAGGAATGATCAGGATGCCGTACCAAAAATTGGGATCCTGCAATTCTTCCCACCCTGGAGGTTGCGCTTCCAGGCGTTTTCGATAGAAGAAAAAACATGCCCAGGCTGTCATCGCCATCAGGAAGTCTGCGACCTTGTAAACAAAGGTATCCGCCATTCGGCGCCTGCTGGTCATGCCTTTAGTTTTAATGATAGTTGCTTAGAAATGTACCAACTTAATATTATCTAACCAAACTTTGGCCGTGTTCAAGGTCGGTTTATTATTTTCATTTGGTATAAACGCCTGAAAAATAATCTGATAGGAGTCAAAATCTCCATCAAAAATCATCTTTGTCAGATTGAAATAAATTTTATTCCATTCTTCTTTGGGCAAAAATCCGGGTTCGTACAACGTGGAAGAACTACCAAGGCCTCCGCTGTCTAAATGGCCAACTACCCCAAAAATCACCGGTACCTCCGATTTGTAATTCACTTCCAGGTACACATACCCTCCGGTTTTCAGCAGATCCCGATATTCATTTAGTGTGGCAATTTCCACGAATTGTTTTGCGGTGTCCAGGCTAATTAGAGCCGAAGTTTGTCCTTCAAAAGCATCAAGAGCAGAGAGTTGGATACCCGTTGCACCTGCTGGCTGACGCACATCCCGAAACTGGTGTTGCGTGGTTTCAAAAGGTTCGAGCATAGCAAATTTGGTAGCGCTCCGATACTGTGTCGTCGGGCGAATGGTATCTGTTTCATTCGGCTGAAGGTCAACCGTGACCTCGTACGACTGATAAAATGGATAAATTTCCGGCGTAGAATTGATGCCATTGTCTTTAATACCCGCATCAAGTGTCAGCACGTGTTCCCCGCTTTCCAGTACGGGAATTAACGCAGGCAGGGTATAGACGCCCAGAAAGTTGCCGTCCACACTCAACCAGACATCCGTAATTTTATGGGAATTCGTCCCTTCCAACAGGGCATTGGTGGTCATTTCGTAGCCGGTTACGTAAAGATAAGCCGGCGTTTCTTCAGTGGGATTGATCAAATCGCAGCCACCCCAGAGCATGGCCACCGCAAAACCGCTTGCTGCCCACAATCGACTATTTTTCCTCATTTAATTAAGTTTATGGTTTTCAAAGCCTTATAAAAATCATTCTGTTCTTTCGATTTCTTCAATAATGCGATACGCCAGCTTGAGCGCCTCATAGCCATCCACGATGCTCACTTTTGGTGTCGTACCTGCTTCTATGCTGCGTGCAAAAGTTTCCAGTTCCATCCGAATGGCATTTACCTGTTCGATTTCAGGTGCATGGATGTGCAGGAGTTTTTCCCCCGCAGGGGTTGACAATTCGAGTAAATTGGCGTCCATGGGCAAATTCGGTGCCCCTTTTTCATACAAACGCACCACCTGTGCCTTTTTTTCCAGAAAATCTAAACTTACGTAAGCATCTTTCTGAAACAACCGAACCTTCCGCATTTGTTTAAGAGAGATGCGACTGGCGGTTAGGTTGGCTACACACCCATTTTTAAATTCAATCCGGGCATTGGCAATGTCCGGGGTTTCACTCACTACGGCCACACCACTGGCACTGACGGATTTCACCTCTGAACGCACCATGCTGAGAATGATGTCAATGTCATGGATCATCAGGTCGAGGATAACGGAGACATCAGTACCACGCGGATTAAAGGCTGCCAGCCGGTGGGCCTCTATAAACATGGGCTGCAGGGTCATGTCTTCTAACGCAAGCAGGGCCGGGTTAAAACGCTCCACGTGCCCAACCTGTACCTGAACCCCTTTTTCATTGCTCAAGCGCACCAGTGCATCTGCCTCTGCGAGGGTATGCGTCAGTGGTTTTTCGATAAATACGTGTTTTCCTTTTTGAATGGCCTGAGCGGCCAGTTCATAGTGCGATATCGTTGGCGTGACGATGTCAACGACATCCACAGCATCCATGAGGGCTTCTGCACTTTCAAAACAGGGGATGCCAAGGTTCTCTGATGCTTCGCGGGCCGCTTGCAGAACGGGGTCGTAGAAGCCTGCCAATTGGTAAGTTTCTGCCGCGAGTTGGATACATTTGAGGTGAATTTTGCCAAGGTGCCCAGCACCAAGAACGCCGATTTTAAGCATTATTCTGAGTATGTTTTTATCGTAATGACTTCCCATCCAGACGCCCTGACAGGAAGATACAGTGGTTACCGGAAATACATAAGAATGCCCCCAAACAAAGTGATGAGTGCAATGAGCACCGTTGCCATCCGGATGGAATAGCGCAGATGCCTGACAAAAATTTCAATATCAGCCTGCATTCCCGGGTACTTAGGGTAAATTTCAGTTTCCATCTTTTTCCGGTTGAACAAATGTGCTGCCCCAAATTCTACTTGGTTCTGTACCAATTTTTTATACGTTTTCAAGACTTTGATTCTGAAATAAACATTCAGAAACAA